>JAODBM010000137.1 GCA_025463985.1 Acidimicrobiales bacterium | reverse complement strand
GCGGCGGCTCTGGCGGGCACGCTCGTGCTGCTCGCGCCTGCCTGCACGAGCAAGCCCGCGAGCGGGCCAGCGCCCGCTCAGGGCGCCACGAGCACGACGGCCCAGAGCGGGACCGCCGTCGGGACGGCCGCAAGCATCGATCGGGCGCCCCCGACGAGAGCCACGCCGGCGGCCACGACGGGCGCGGGCGCGCCCTTCGACGCCTATCCGGTCGGGCTCATGACGGTGACCTACGTGGACCACACGCGAGGCACGGCGTCCAGCCACGGCACGCCGGTGCTGCCGGACCGGACGCTCAAGACGTACATCCTCTTCCCGGTCACCGGCCCCGCGAACGCCGCCACCGTGTCGGCGGGGCCGGCGCGACCAGGCCCATGGCCGCTCGTCGTGTTCTCCCACGGCACGGGCGGCAGCGGCCTCAACTACGTGAACACGCTGCGCCACCTCGCCGCGGCCGGCTACGTGGTCGCGGCGCCCAACTTCCCGCTCTCGCGCTTCGACACCCCCGGCGGGGCCGTCATCACCGACGGGCCGGCACAGGCGGGCGACGTCTCGTTCGTCATCGGCCAGCTGCTCGCCGCCTCGCGCGGCGCGGGCGCCCTCCACGGCACGATCGACCCGGCCCGGATCGGCCTCGGCGGGCACTCCCTCGGTGCCGTCACCGTGATCGGCGCCGGCTACCAGACCTGCTGCGCCGACCATCGGGTCAAGGCGGTGGCCGAGTGGGCGGGCATCCTCGTGCCGCTGAACGGCAGCGTGCTCGACCCGGCGAGCGCTCACCTGCCCCTGCTCGTCGTCCACGGCGACGCCGACGAGACGGTCCGCTACGACTTCGGCACGACGGTCTACGGCCACCTCGGCACGCCGAAGCTGTTCGTCACGCTGCCGGGCGCGGGTCACAACCCGCCGTACAAGGAGGGCCTCGACACCCCGGCCTCGGCGGTCGTGACCCGGGCGACCATCGGGTTCTTCGACGCCTACCTCAAAGGTGATGCACGCGGCCTCGACCGCGTGCGCTCGGCCGTCGCGGCCGCCGGTCCGCGGGTCGCCACCCTCCGCGAGCAGCTCCAGTAGTCGGCGCCGAACCGGTGCGATGTGGCCGGCACCGGTCGTTCACCGGCCCGTCGGCCACAGTTGCCGTCGCTACGATGCCACGACGTCCACAACTGCCCGGCGTCTTCCCGGCGCCCAACGGAGCGTGCCGCGCGTGCCAGCCCCTCTGCGATCGTCGAGAGCGTCGGCCCCCCTGCGCTCGGATTCGAGTGGGTTCACCATCCTCGAGCTGGGGCTGGTGGTGCTCGTGGTGCTGGCGTTGACTGCCGTCGTGCTGGCGAGCACCGGAGGCATCCAGGGCCGCAGCCGCGAGATCGATTGCCACGACGAGCTGCGCACGGTCAAGGTGGCCATCGCCAACTACCACGCCGTCGAAGACCGCGACCCGGCCAGCACCAGCGTCCTGCTGCGCACGAAGGATCCGGTCCGCGGCGGTCACTACCTCAACGCCCAGCCGCGCTGGTACGACGTGCGCGCCGGCGGGGTCATCGCGTCGAAGCCGGGCGCGCCGTCCTCCTGTCCCCGGCCCTGACGGCCTGGGCGGGCCGGGATCGGGCGGGTCAGACGGCCGCGGCGGGAATCTCGGGCTGCGGCAGCACCGGGTCGGGCTCGGCGGACACGAACGCCCCGCCCCGCCGTCGGCCGAGCCAGGTGGCGCCGGTCGCGACCACCGCGGCGATCACGTTGCCGACCAACCAGGAGGTGCTCGCGCCATCGAGGCCGTGGCCCTTGCCGGTGCCGGGCACCAGCACCAGGGCGGGGATGATGATCGCGGCGGTGAGGACGACGGTGATCGTGACGGTCGTCGCGTGGCGGTGCAGCACGCGCGCCTCGGTCAGGTAGAGCGACGTGATCGCCCACGGGATGCCGGCCAACATCATCGCCGGCAGGATGCGGGCCGACTCGTGGTAGCCCTGGCCGTAGGCCGCCACCACCACCCCGCGGCCGACGAAGGTCGCCAGCGTGCCGAGGCCCATGAGCCCGATGGCCAGCACGAGCGCCAGCCGTACCTGCGTGCGGACCTGCGCGCCCTCCTTGCCGCCCTCGGCCAGCAGTGCCTGGCCGATCGCCGACGGCACGTAGAAGGCGATGGCCACGATGCCCCAGGCCACGTAGAAGCTGGAGTTGGTGGCGGCGTCGACGTGCACGAGCACGATGACCGGCAGCGCGAAGTACGGCGCCTGGTAGGCGAGGGTCGAGAGGTAGTTCACCAGCGAGTAGCGCATGGCGGCGTGGGCCGTGGCCGGCCAGGGCCCGAGGCGGTGGCGGCCGCCGGTCGTGCGGTTCACGAGCAGGACGCCGATGAACCCGCTGACCGCGACCGGCCCGCCGAGGAACAAGAACAGGTACAGCGCCCGATGGTCGGACGCCCGCTCGAGCGGGAGCAGCGCGACCTTGGCCACACCGACCAGAACGATGCGCAGCAGCACGAGGTTCCAGCGCCGCATGGTCATCCAGCGGACGTCGACGATGAGCGAGAGCGCGGAGCCCGTGACCACCAGCGCGAAGAGGAGGAAGCCGCCGACCCGGTTCCACCCCCAGAGGACCTGTGCCGCCTTGGGGTGCACGACTCCGAGGTAGAGGGCGGACGCGGCGACGGACGAGACGAGCGAGGCGATCACGGCCCAGGAGAACAGCACGTGCGCGTCGTCGCTCCGGTCGGCCGAGTACCGAGCCAGCGAGACCGGGAGGCCCAGCCCGGCGACGTAGGTGACGAACAGCACGGAGGTGAACAGCGCCGAGGCGTTGCCGAAGTCGGCCTTCACGTCCCACTTGGCGACGATGAGCGAGAACAGCGTGCCGCCGACCGCCTGCACCCCGGCGCCGATCACCAGGACGCCCGACCCCGTCAGCAGGTGACGGTGGCCGCTGGCCCGCTGCGGTCGGAACCGTGCGAGCAGCATGGCCCGGCGGCGGCTGGCACTGCTGCGGCCGCTGGACTCCGGTGAGGGGCCCACGTCGCGGGCGGCGGTGATGGGAGGACCGGTCACAACGCAGCAACCCTAGTTTCGGGTGCCCGGCCGAGGCGCAACCCCGCGGGCGGCGGCATCTTGACCCGTCAGTCAAGTGGTTCGGTAGCCTTCGACGGTGACCACCACCGATACCACGACCCCGGACGACGAGACCGTGGACTATCCCGGAGCCCGGCGGCCCGACCGGCGGCGCGATGTGGTCTCGGGTGGCCTGCGCCTCGCGGTGTCCGAGTGGGGCCACATCGACGCGCCGCCCGTGCTGTTCGCGCACGGGGGCTTCGACTTCGCGGGCACGTTCGACGTGTTCGCGCCCCTCATCGCGGCCGGCGGGTGGCGGGTGGTCAGTTGGGACCAGCGTGGCCACGGCGACTCGCAGCACGCCGAGCTCTACTCGTGGGAGGCGGACATGCGCGATGCGCTCGCCGTCCTCGACTCGATCACCACCGACCCGGTTCCGGTGCTCGGCCACAGCAAGGGCGGCTCGCTGATGCTCCAGCTGGGCGAGGCCTGCCCGCACCGCGTCTCGCGCCTCGTGAACCTCGACGGGCTGCCCTCGGCGCGGTCGTGGCCCGACGTCCCCGAGCACCACCGCACGCGCCTGCTCGCCGGCGAGCTCCGCGAGTGGCTCGACCACCGGCGCGCTGCCGGCGACAAGCTCCGTCGCCCAGGCACGATCGACGAGCTCGCCCGCCGTCGCCAGAAGATGAACCAGCGCCTCGACATCGCGTGGCTGCGCTACCTGGTGCCGGTCGGTGCTCGTCACGATCCCGACGGATGGCGCTGGAAGATCGACCCGGCGATGCGCATGGGCGGCTTCGGCCCTTGGCGGCCCGAGTGGTCGATGTGGCGGCTGCCGGCGCTGGGCATGCCGGTGCTCTGCGTCCTCGGCCTCGAGCCCGACTCGATGGGCTGGGGAACGTTCCCCGAGGACGTGCGCCCGCACCTGCCCGACGGCGCCCGCTTCGTGCCGCTCGATCGCACGGGCCACTTCGTGCACATCGAGCGCCCGCAGGTCGTGGCCGACCTCGTGCTGGAGTTCCTGGCATGAGCCCACCGAACGCGTTCCTCGAGACGGTGCTCCTGCGGCACGTGAAGATCGAGCTCGCCCTGCACCGGCTCCGCGACGGCGAGGGCCGGGCGCTGTTGCTGCTGCACGGCCTCGCCGAGCACACGCCGGCGGACGTGCCTGCGTCCGCGTCTGCCTGGCCCGGCCCGGTGTGGGGTCTCGACCTCACCGGCCACGGCGCGTCCTCGCTGACGCATGGTGGCGGCTACACGGCGGAGATCCTGATGGCCGACGTCGACCACGCGCTGCACCACCTCGGCGAGGCCACCGTGCTCGGTCGCGGCCTCGGGGCCTACATCGCGCTGCTCGCCGCCGGCGGCCGGCCCGAGCTCGTGCGCGGGGCCGTGCTCACCGATGGGCCCGGTCTGGCCGGCGGGGGGCCCAGCCCGCTGTCGCCGACCCAGCTCGTGCCCGCACCCGGCAGCACGTCACCCGATCCGTGGGCGCTCGCGGAGCTGTCTCGCGACGTGCGGCCGCCGGACTACGCCACGAGCTACGCGCGGCTGGCGCTCCAGCTCTCGGGGCTCGACGAGCCGCTCACGGTCGCCGCGATCGTGCGTCCCCCGTGGCTCGAAGCCGTGGCCGCCGAGCCCGGCGTCGCTCGCCGGCCGGCGTCCGAGGCGCTCGCCCGGTACGCAGCGCTCTGACCAGCTGGAGGCCGGAGATCAGGAGTCGCGCTCGGCCACGAAGTGGGCCAGGCTGACCAGCGCCTCGCACGCCCGCTCGGCCACGTCCGCCGCCGTGATGGCCGTGATCGCCTGCTCGGCCAACGCCTCGATGGCCACGTCGACCTCGTCGCGAGCGCCCGTGGCGACGAACAGGGCCTGCAGCGCCGCGACCTCATCGCGGCCGAGGTCGGGTGCCCCCACCCGATGCCGCAGCTCGCGCTGCGACCGCGGCCACCGCTCGTCAGCGATCGCGAGCAGCAGCGTCGGCTTGCCCTCGCGCAGGTCGTCGCCCACGGGCTTGCCGGTGCGGTCCTCGTCGCCGAAGACGCCGAGGAGGTCGTCACGCAGCTGGAAGGCCTCGCCGAGCGGATCGCCATAGGCGCTGAGCACCGGGCCCATCTCGCGATAGCGGCCCGCCAGCGCGGCGCCGAGGTGCAGCGGGCGCTCGATCGTGTACTTGCCCGACTTGTAGCGGGCGATACGCCGCGCCGTCGTCCGCGCCGTGTCCCCCTGCGCCGTCGCGAGCAGGTCGAGGTACTGGCCGACGTTGAGCTCGATGCGCAGCTCGTCCCAGACCTCGGCCACCTCGGGTGGCCCGGCGGGGAGCAACCGGTCGGCGTAGACGTGCGCGAGGTCGCCGAGCAGGATGGCGACCCCCTCGCCGAACCGCCGCGCCTCGTTGCGCCAGCCGGTGTCCTCGTGCTTGGCCGCGAACGTGCGGTGGACGGTCGGTGCACCGCGGCGCAGCGCGGAGCCGTCCATCACGTCGTCGTGCACGAGCGCGAAGGCCTGCAGCAGCTCGAGCGCGGCGCCGGCGTCGACCACGGCCGGCTCGTCAGGGTCGCCACCGCTGGCCACGAACCCCCAGTGGCAGAAGGTGGGCCGCAGGCGCTTGCCGCCCGACAGGACGAACCGCGCCAGGACGTCCACCAGCTCGGCCAGGTTGGGATCGAGCGCCGTCCAGCGGGCCGACTCCGCCGCCAGCAGGGACGCGATCCGTACCTCGACCAGGTCGGCGACCAGCCGCAGCTCTGCCGGAGGGGTGGAGGATCCCGAGGTCGAGGGAGGCAGGCCCATTGGGGCGCAACCCTACGAGGGGCGGTCCCGCGTGCACGACTTGCCGAGCCCGCCGGCCGGCGCACCGACGGCGCTGCGATCAGAGCGTCTCGGCGTCCAGCTCGCCGGTCACGCGCTGGACCTCGACGCGGGCGGCGGCGATCGTGTCACGGCAACGGCGCACGAGCGCGGCGGCCCGGGCCACGTCGGCGGCGAGCCGGTCGACGTCCAGATCGTCGTGCTCGATGCGCTCGAGGATGGCTTCGAGCTCGGAGAGCGCGGCGGCGTAGCCAGGCTCGGCATTGCCATCGGCAGCGGGCGCGTCGGTCACGGGGTGGGCTCCTCGGTGGGCGGGACCGGCGGGTCGGGCACGTGCTCGGGCGGCGCCACGGACGTCCGCCCGCCGACGACCTGGCTGGTGAGGATGCCGTCGGCGACCTGAGTCTGCATGGTCGCACCGGCCGGCACCTGGTCGACGGACCGGACGACCCGGCCGGCGGCGTCGCGGGTGATCGACCAGCCTCGGCGCAGGGCGCGGTCGACGTCGTGGGCGCGCAGTCGGAGGTCGAGCGCGACGACGTCCCGCTCGCTCCGATCGAGCCAGCGTCCGGCGCCGGCCAACACGCGCTCGGTGAGCGCTTCGAGCCGCGCCGACTGACGGTCGAGGCCCCGCGTCGTGCCGCGGCCGAGGCGGCCCGGCGCCGCGTCGATGACCGCCGCGTGGTGGGCCAGCGCCCGGTCAGCGCTGCGGGCCACGCGCCGCGACCGTTCCGCGACCAGCGCCTCCGCGCCGTCGAGCCGCTGGACAGCGACGCGCGCGGTGGCGGCCCACAGGTCGTCGACCCCGGTCAGGAACGCTCGGACGCGATCGACGAGTGCGGCAGCGACGGCAGTGGGGGTCTTGAAGGAGGTGTGCGCGACCTCGTCGGCGATGCTGCGGTCGATCTCGTGCCCGATCCCGGTCAGCACCGGCACCGCCATCGCCGCGATCGCCCGGGCCACGCGCTCGGTGTCGAAGGCCACGAGATCCGTGCGGGCGCCGCCGCCCCGCACCAGCGCCACCACGTCGAGCGGCTCGCGGGCCAGGCGCTCGAGCGCGGCCACGATCGAGGGCTCGCTGCCGGCGCCCTGCGTCCGGGCGTCGGCCAGGCGCACCGTGAACGCGTAACCGCTCGCACCCAGCTCGGCGAGGAAGTCGGCATGGGCGGCGCTGCCGTCGCTCGTCACGAGCCCGACTCGCAGCGGCACGGCGGGGAACGGGAGCGCGGCGTTGGCGGTCAGCAGCCCGGCGGCCGCGAGGGCCGCGAGCGTCCGGTCCCGGTCCGCGGTCAGCCGCCCGAGGGTGAACTCCGGGTCGATCGAGGTCATGCGCAGCTGCACGGTGCCGCGCGGGCTCCACCAGCGCAGGCGGCCCGCGATGCGCACCTCGATGCCGTCGTCCATGCGCACGGCCCCGCCCGCGCGCATCAGCAGCTCGTTGACGTGGCGTCGCTCGGCCTGCAGCAGCACGACGCCGAGCTGGCTGGTGGGGGCCGCGCCCGCGGCGACCGGGTCGGTGAGCTGGAAGTACACGTGGCCGTTCGGCGCCCGCGACAGGTTGCGGATCTGGCCCTCGACCCACAGGTCGTCGGGGAACGCGCCCGCCATCAGCCGACTGAGGTGGGCCGCCAGCTCGGCCACCTTCCAGGTCGGCGACGCTTGCTCCTCACCGGTCGGCACGCCGCCGACGGTACCCGTCGCGCCGGGCCACAGGTCCCGGGGCGCGAGACTGCCGCCGTGCCAGCTGCAGTGGGAGGGCGCGGGGCCGGCGGGGGCCCCGGCGAGGAGCCCGGTCCGCCCTCCACCGACTGGATGCCGAGGGCGACGCGCGAGTCGGGCAGCGCCGACGGCGACCGGCTCCTGGCCGACTACGCCGCCATCCTCGAGGGCATCGCCCGCGGGTCCGCGCTGGACGACACGCTGAACCGCGTCGCCACGGTGCTCGAAGGGCGACTGCCCGGCGTCGGCGTCGCCATCGGGGTGCTCGAGGACGACGGGGTCATCCGCTACCGCTCCGCGCCCAGCCTCAGCGGCGATGTGCTGGCCGCGTTCAGCGCGTCGTCGCCCAGCTCGTCGCTCGGGGTGGCCGTGCGGTCCCCGCTGGCCGCACCACTCGTCATCGACGTCGGCAACGACGCCCGCGTCGGCCACCTCCGCGAGGTCGTGGCGGCCGCCGGCTATCGGGGCATCTGGGTCCTGCAGCTGCGCACCCCGCGGGACGAGCGCGTGATCGGCATCCTCGCCGTGCTCAGCCCGCACGTGACCCTCACGGACACCGCGCTCGTGCCGTGCGAGCGGTCCGCGGATCTGGCCGCCATCGCGGTCTACCGCCAAGCCTTCGAGGACCGCCTGCGCCACCAGGCGCTCCACGATGCGCTCACGGGCCTGCCCAACCGGCAGCTGCTGCTGAGCCGCATCGAACGGCTGGTCGAGCTGTCCGCGGCCCCCGACCCCGACGCCGCACTGCTCTTCGTCGACCTCGACCAGTTCAAGGTGATCAACGACAGCCTCGGGCACGCGGCCGGCGACGACGTGCTCGACCAGGTCGCGAAGCGGTTCCGAGCGGCGGTCCGGCCCGACGACTTCGTGGGTCGCTTCGGCGGCGACGAGTTCGTGGTGCTGTGCGAGGAGGTGGGCGGCGAGGACGGCGCGATCGCGATCGCTCAGCGGCTGGCGGCCACGCTCGAGCGTCCGTTCCGGGCGGCCCGCTCCGAGGTCGTCCTCAGCTCGAGCATCGGCATCGCGCTCGTGACCGATCCCTCCGTCGGTCCCGACGCCTTGATCCGCAACGCCGACGCCGCGATGTACCGCGCCAAGGAGCTCGGCCGGGACAACTACGTCGTGTTCGAGGACGACCTGCACGCCCGCGCGGTCCGCCGGATGCAGCTCGAGCAGGACCTGCGGGGCGCGTTGGCGGCCGACGAGATCGACGTCTGGTTCCAGCCGCAGGTCCGGCTGGCGGACGGGCGGATCGTGGGCGTCGAGGCCCTCGCCCGCTGGCACGCGCCGGACCGGCCACCGGTCGCGCCGAAGGAGTTCGTCCCGATCGCCGAGGAGACCGGGCTCATCGTCGCCCTCGGCCGGCGGGTGCTCGAGCGCTCGTGTGCCGTCGCGGCAGGTTGGCGGACCCGGCCCGGCCTCGAGCAGCTGCCCGTCACCGTGAACCTCGCGGCCCGCCAGCTCACCGATCCGGGCCTGCTCGACGACGTGCGCGAGACGCTCGCGCGGGCTGGCCTCCCGCCGGCCGCCCTCTGCCTCGAGGTGACCGAGAGCGCGCTGGTCAACGATCTGGACCATGCCGTCAACGCGCTGGACCAGCTGCGCGCCATGGGGATCCGGCTGGCGATCGACGACTTCGGCACCGGCTACGCGACGCTCGAGCACGTGCGCCGCTTCTCGATGGCCAACCAGCTCAAGATCGACCAGTCGTTCGTCGCCGAGCTCGGGGGCGCGTCCCGTGCCGACCGCGCCATCGTGCAGGCGACCGTGGTGCTGGCCAAAGCGCTGGGGATGTCGACGGTGGCCGAGGGGGTCGAGACCGAGATCCAGCGCGCGGTCCTCGTGGAGCTGGGCTGCGACTTCGGCCAGGGCTACCTGTTCAGCCGAGCGGTCCCCGCCGACGAGCTCGCCCGCCTCCTCGCCGCCGGCATCCTCCCAAACCCAAAATCGAATGTGGAGTAGAAGCGGTCGTCAGAGCGACCGCTTCTACTCCACATTCGGCTCGCAGCGGGTCAGGCGGACAGGTTCTGGGCGACGAAGTCCCAGTTGACCAGCCGATCGAGGAAGTTCTGGATGTGCTCGGGGCGCGCGTTGCGGTAGTCGATGTAGTAGGCGTGCTCCCACACGTCGAGCGTGAGCAGCGCCTTCACGTCGTGCTTGAGCGGCAGATCGGCGTTCGGGGTCTTCATGATCTTGAGGCCGCCGTCGTCGACCAGCCAGGCCCAGCCGGACCCGAACTGGGTCTTCGCCGCCTCGCTGAACTGGGAGGCGAACTCGTCGTAGGAGCCGAACGCCGAGTTGATCGCCTCGCCGATCTCACCCTCGGGCTTGCCGCCACCGGTGGGCGCCATGCAGTTCCAGAAGAACGTGTGGTTCCACACCTGGGCCGAGTTGTTGAACAGCGGGCCCGGGTCGGCCGACTTGATGATCTCCTCGAGCGACTTGCCGTCGAGGTCGGTGCCCTCGACGAGCCCGTTGAGGGTCTTCACGTACGTGGCGTGGTGCTTGCCGTAGTGGTATTCGAGGGTCTCCTCGGAGACGCCGCGCGGGGCGAGAGCATCCTTGGCATAGGGGAGGGGTGGGAGCTCGAAGGCCATGGTGGGGTTCCTTTCGGGGTTTCGACAGCGATCGCTGAGCGATCCTACCCAGGCCATCGGCGGGCGCAGACGGGGCCGCGGCGCACATGGGCCCAAGGTTCGCGAGACTCTCACCATGCGCCAGTACATGCACTGGCTAGGCCAGGATTCCTTCCTCACCATCCACCGCAACGCGTGGTGGATGGGCTGGAACCTGCTCCTCGCGCTCATCCCCGCGTTGCTGAGCGTCCTGCTGTTCCACCGGCAGCATCGGCACGGCGCCGTCTGGTGGTGCGGGGTCGCGCTGTTCGTCGCCTTCCTGCCGAACGCGCCCTATGTCGTGACCGACCTCATCCACCTGCCCGACGCGATCACCGCGACCCACCTCACGGGCACCGTCCTCGTGGCCGTGCTGCCGGCCTTCGCGACGCTCGTCCTCGCTGGGCTGGCGTGCTACGCGCTCGCGATCAGCGAGCTGGTCCGCGAGCTGCGCCGTGACGGCATGGCGCGCTGGACCCGATCGGTCGAGGTGCTCGTGCACCTGGCCGCGGCCGTCGGGGTGCTGCTCGGTCGCGTCGTCCGGCTCAACAGCTGGACCCCGATCGCCCACCCGCGCTGGTCGGCGCTGCGCACCGCGGCGCTGCTGTCGGAACCCAGCGCGTTGGCGCTCGTGGTCGTGCTGGCCATCGCGTTCGCGCTCGCCCACCACCTCATCACCGGTGTCGGGCGGGCCGCCATCGGCTGGGCCGGGCCCCACTTGCCCGGTTCAGGGCGTGGCCCGGCCACCTGACACCAGCGACCGGCGTCAGGTGAGCGAGGCCTCGCCGCGGACGAGCGTGCGGTAGAGGTCGGCGTAGAGGCCGCCCGCTGCGTACAGCTCGGCATGGTGGCCCCGCTCGACGAGCCGGCCCTCGTCGAGCACGAGGATCTGGTCGGCGCCGGTGATCGTGGACAGGCGATGCGCGATCACGATGGCGGTGCGCCCGTGCAGCGCCTCGGCCAGGGCGGCCTGCACCGCGGCCTCGTTCTCGCTGTCGAGGCTGCTCGTGGCCTCGTCGAGGATCACCACGGCGGGGTCGCGCAGGAGCATGCGGGCGATGGCCAGGCGCTGCTTCTCGCCGCCGGACAGGCGATGCCCGCGCTCGCCGACGACCGTGGCGTAGCCGTCGGGCATCGACGCGACGGTCTCGTGGATGCGGGCGGCGCGGCAGGCGGCCTCGAGCTCGGCATCGGTGGCGTTCGGCCGGGCGTAGCGCAGGTTGGCGGCGACCGAGTCGTGGAACAGGTGCGGGTCCTGGCTGACCACCCCGAACGCGGCGCGCAGGCTCGTCTGCGTCAGGTCGCGGATGTCGTGGCCGTCGAGGCGGATGGCCCCGGTGGTCACGTCGTACAGCCGCGGGAGCAGCTGGCTGAGCGTCGTCTTCCCGGCCCCCGAGGGACCGACCAGCGCGATGAGCTGGCCCGGCTCGATGGTGGCGTCGATGCCACGGAGCACTGGGCCGCCGGCGCGGTCGCTGGTGGCGTGCTGGGCCTCGCTCTCGAGCGACGCGATCGACACCTCGGCTCCGCTCGAGTACTCGAACCACACGTCGTCGAGCGTGATCTCCCCGCGGGGATCGGTCAGCTCCACCGCGCCGGGCCGGTCGACGATCGGGTTCGGGGCGTCCAGGACCTCGAACACCCGGTCGAACGAGACGAACGCCGACATGAGGTCGACGCGAGCGTTCGTGAGCCCCGTGAGCGGGTTGTAGATCTGGGTGACGAAGACGCCGAGCGCCACGAGCGTGCCCACCGAGATCGTCCCTGAGATCACCAGGTGGCCGCCGACGAGATAGATGACCGCGGCACCGACGGCGCCGACGAGCGTGAGCGCGGTGAGGAACACCCGGCCGTACATCGCGCTGCGAACGCCGATGTCGCGCACCCGCCCGGCGCGATCGGTGAAGCCCCGCTGCTCGTCCTCGTGGCGGCCGAACAGCTTGACGAGCAGTGCCCCGGACACGTTGAACCGCTCGGTCATCGTGGTGTTCATCGAGGCGTTGAGGTCGAAGCCCTCGCGGGTGATGGCGGCCAACCGCCGGCCCACGCGCTTGGCCGGGATCACGAACAGGGGCAGCAGCAGCAGCGCGAGGAGCGTGAGGCGCCACTCCAAGAGGCTCATGGCGACGAGCGTGGTGAGCAGGACCACCACGTTCGAGACGACCGACCCGAGGGTCTGCGTGACGGCCCGCTGGGCGCCGATGACGTCGTTGTTCATCCGGCTGATGAGCGACCCGGTCTGGGTGCGGGTGAAGAAGGCGATCGGCATGCGCTGCACGTGGTCGAACAGGCGCGAGCGCAGGTCGAAGATCAGGCCCTCACCGATCGCGGCCGACAGCCAGCGCTCGGCCAACGAGAGACCGGCCCCCAGCACCGCGGCGCCGATCATGACCGCGGCCAGCACGCTCACCTGCGTCCGGTCCTTCGACGGGATGGAGTGGTCGAGGATCTGGCGGATGAGCAGGGGCGGGAGCAGCCCGAGGAGCGCCTCGGCCACGATGATGGCGAGGAAGCCCGCGACCCGCGGGTGGTACGAGCGGGAGAACCGCCACACGCGCCGGGTGAGCCCAGCCGTCAGCGAGAGGCCGGCGACGGCGTCCTTGTCGGACGGGAGCATGGGGTGGTGCATCGGGCGCATGGCCGGGTCAGCGTAGGGGCCGCCGGTGGCGCGTCCCCCCTGCGGGGGATGTCACTCGCCGGCGCAACCGCCGCCGGCCTCGTCGCGACATGGCGCCCGCACCTCGTCGAGGTGGCGCGCGACGGTGACGAACGCGTCGGTCAGCGTGGCCAGCTGCCCAGGATCGAGCCGGTCGATGAAGTGGGCGCGCACACCCTGGACGTGGATCGGCGCGGCCGCTTCGAGCAGGGCGCGACCCTCGGGGGTCAGCACGGCGAACAGGCCGCGCCGGTCCGCCTCGCAGGACTCCCGGCGCACCAGTCCACGGGCCTCGAGCCGCCCGACGTGGTGGGACAGCCGGCTCCGCGACTCGAGCGCGACGTCCGCCAGATCCGACATGCGCAGCCGTCCATCGGGGGCCTCGGAGAGGCCGACGAGCAGGGCGTAGTCGTCGTGGGAGAGGTCGTGGGCGGCCTTCAGCTCGCGGTCGAGCAGGTCGAACAGCCAGCGCGTGGTCTCGACGAACGCCCGCCATGCCCGCTGCTCGTCCGCGTCGAGCCAGCGAGGTGGGTAGGTCGTCGATGTCGCTTCATTGCCAGCCATGCCGACAGTGTAGCCGGTGGTGGTTGACACTTGAATGATCTGTGCGTATGATCATTCAAACATCAACTTTCTGCATGAGGAGCCTTCCATGTCCGTCCCGAGCATCCCCGCCGGCACCTGGACCATCGACCCGAGCCATTCCGAGGTGGGCTTCAGCGTGCGCCACCTGATGGTGTCCAAGGTCAAGGGCCGCTTCACGTCCTTCGAGGGCGCCATCACGATCGCCGAGGACCCGCTGGCCTCCGCGGTCACCGCGACCGTCGACCTCGACTCGGTCACCACGAACGAGCCGCAGCGCGACGCCCACCTGCGCTCCGCCGACTTCTTCGACGCCGAGCACCACCCGAAGATGACCTTCAGCTCGACGTCGGTCCGGCCGGCCGGCAACGACTTCCTGGTGGTCGGTGACCTGAGCCTCAAGGGCGTGACCCGCCCGGTCGAGCTGACCCTCGAGTTCAACGGCCAGTCGCAGGACCCGTGGGGCGGATCGCGCATCGGCTTCAGCGCCGAGACCGAGATCAGCCGCAAGGACTTCGGCGTCGACATCGAGATGCCCCTCGATGGCGGTGGCGTCGTGGTCGGCGACAAGATCAAGGTGGTGCTCGAGGTCGAGGCCATCCTGCAGGAAGCGTCGGTTCCGGTCGCCTGAGCGATCTCGACCAGCAGGACATCGCACTTCGCCGCTCCCGACCCGCACCTGCGGGTCGGGAGCAGCCATTTTCTAGGAGAACCCATGGCCATCAGCCGGATGAACCACGCCGTGCTCTACGTCCGCGATGCGGCGCGCAGCGCCGCCTTCTACCAGGACGTCCTCGGCTTTCGCGAGGTCGCCGCCTTCCCCGGCGGGGCCTTCCTCCAAGCCCCCGACTCGACCAACGATCACGACATCGCGTTCTTCTCGATCGGTGAGGGCGCGGGAGCGTCCACGGCGGGTCGCAGCACCGTCGGGCTCTACCACCTGGCCTGGGAGGTCCCCACCCTCGCCGACCTGGCCGAGCTCCAGCAGCGGCTGCTCGATGTCGGCTCGCTCGTGGGCGCGAGCGACCACGGCGCCACGAAGAGCCTCTACGCCAAGGATCCCGACGGCCTCGAGTTCGAAGTGTGCTGGGTCGTGCCCGCCGAGCACCTCGACCCAGCGCAGCAGATCCAGCCCCGCCCCCTCCCGCTCGACCTCGACCGCGAGATCGCCCACTTCGGAGCGGTCACGGTCGGCGGCCGCTGACGCCGGTCCTCGCATCTCGCGCAAGCGATCGCAAGACCGAAGAACCCCGCCCACCGGTCGGGTGGGCGGGGTTCGGACCTGACGCACGTGGCCAGGTGGCGGCGGAGGATGTGGGATTTGAACCCACGGTGACCTTGCAGCCACAACGGTTTTCGAGACCGTCCCATTCGTCCGCTCTGGCAATCCTCCGGGAGCGATGCTAGCGGCTGCCCAAACCGGCCTTGGCGGGGGTTCCGGGCCGCCCGGTCCGCTCCGGTGATCAGCGCCGATCGGCGAAGAACGCGGTGAGCAGGAGCGCTGCCTCCTCGGCCAGCACGCCGGCCACCACCTCCGACTGGTGGTTGAGGCGCTGGTCGACGGCCACGTTGTAGAGCGAGCCGACCGCGCCGGCCTTGAGGTCGGCGGCGCCGAAGACGATCCGGCCGACCTGCGCGGCCCAGGCCGCGCCGGCACACATGGGGCAGGGCTCGAGCGTGACCACGAGCGAGGCCTCGTGCAGGCGCCGCTCACCGATCCGGGCCGCGGCGTCGCGCAGCGCGAGCACTTCAGCGTGGGCGGTCGGGTCACCGCTGGCTTCGCGCTCGTTGTGGCGCCGGGCGACGATCTCCCCGGCGTGCACGACCACCGCACCGATCGGGACGTCGCCGGCTGCGCCCGCGGCGCGCGCCTCATCGAGGGCTACCCGCATCGCTTCCTCGTCGGTCACGGCGTCACCGTAACGCCGGCCCTCGCCGTGGCCGCCTACCACTCGGGGCGGTGCGCGCCGTGGCTGCAGCGCGGCGAGCCGGCGTCTCGTGTCAGCCGACGTTCGGCTCGCTCGCGAGGCGGGCGGCCATCGTGGTGAGGTAGTGCTGCTCACGGAGGTTGGTCGCGCGGGCCGCCGCCACCCGGAACTCGTCGCGGGCGGCGTTCGTGTCGCCGGCCAGCTGAAGCAGGTGGGCGCGCACGGCGTGGAGGCGGTGGTGGTCGCCGAGCCGGTCGCCGAGGTCATCCAGGAGCGCGAGGCCCGCGGTCGGCCCCTCGACCATGGCCAGGGCGACGGCCCGGTTCAGCGTCACCATGGGGTTGCGAGTCATGTGTTCGAGGAGGCCGTAGAGCGACAGGATCTCGGCCCATTGGGTGTCAGCCTGGCCGGGAGCCTGATCATGGAGGGCGGCGATGGCGGCCTGCACCTGGTACTCCCCGAGCTGCCCTTGGCGCATGGCCTCGGTGATGAGGGCGACGCCCTCGGCGATGTCGCTCCGGTTCCAGCGCGCTCGATCCTGCTCGGGGAGCGGGACGAGCTCGCCGTCGGCCCCGATGCGGGCCGGGCGCCGGGCATCGGTGAGCAGCATGAGCGCCAGCAGACCGGCCACCTCGGGGTCCGTGGGCAGCGCGGCGCGCACGGCTCGAGCCAGCCGGATGGCCTCGCCGGACAGGTCGGTGCGCGCCAGGTCGGGTCCCGAACTGCTCGCGTACCCCTCGTTGAAGAGCAGGTAGAGGACATGGAGCACCGACCGCAGACGCGCGGCTCGCGCCGCCGGCGGTGGAAGCGCGAACGGCTCGTCCGAGGCGCGGAGCGTCGCCTTGGCCCGGCTGATCCGCTGCGCCATGGTCGCCTCGGAGACGAGGAACGCCGACGCGATCTCGCGGGTCGTGAGCCCGCCCACCGCCCGCAGCGTGAGCGGGATCGCCGTCGCCGTGGACAGCGCTGGATGGCAACAGAGGAACATGAGGATCAAGGTGTCGTCGTGCGCCGGCACCGGGTCGGCGGCCGTGCGCGACCAGGAGGCTGCGAGGTCCTCGCGCCGCCGGCGAGCCGCGTCGCGGCGGTACTGGTCGGCCATGCGCCGAGCCGCCACCGCCGTCAGCCACGCGAGC
>JAODBM010000121.1 GCA_025463985.1 Acidimicrobiales bacterium | reverse complement strand
TCGCCTACCTGGTCGTCGCCCTGTTCTTCACGGTCGTGCTGGCCCCGGCGGTCGACTTCCTCCGGCACCGCTTCAACCTGCGCCGGGGTCTGGCCACGCTCCTGGTGATGGTGGCCGGCCTCGCCATGCTCACCGGCATGATCTACGCGTTCGTGCGGCCGCTGGTCGACCAAGGGCAGTCGTTCGCCCGCGACCTGCCGACGTACGTGAAGGACGCGGAGAAGGGCCGCGGCCCCGTCGGCAAGCTGGTCAAGCGCTACAAGCTGCAGAAGTTCGTCGAGCGCAACCGCAAGAGCTTCGAGAAGGGCGCGTCGGGCTTCGGGTCCAAGGGCTTCACCGTCGTGAAGAAGGTGTTCTCGGGACTGGTGGCCGGCATCACGGTCATGGTGCTCACCATCCTGATGCTGCTGGAGGCGCCCAAGCTCTCGTCCGGCGCGCTCAAGCTCGTGCCCGACGCGCATCGCGAGCGGGTGCGAGGCGTGGCGATCGACGCGAGCAAGGCGGTGTCGGGCTACATGTTCGGCAACGTCGTGATCAGCCTCATCGCCGGCGTCGCCACCTACATCTTCCTCAAGATCGCGGGCGTCCCCTATGCCGAGGTGCTGGCGCTGTGGGTCGCGTTCGCCGACCTCATCCCGCTGGTGGGCGCCACGCTCGGGGCGGTGCCGACGATCTTGATCGCCTTCCTGCACTCGGTGCCGGTGGGCATCGCCGCCATCGTCTTCTTCGTCGCCTACCAGCAGTTCGAGAACCACGTCCTGCAGGTCACGGTCATGGCCCGCACCGTGAACGTGAACCCGCTCACGGTCCTGGTGAGCGTGCTGTTCGGCGTCGAGCTGTTCGGCCTGCTCGGCGCGCTGCTGGCCATCCCCGCCGCCGGCGTGCTGCAGGTGATCATCCGGGACCTGTGGGACGGTCGGGGTGGCAGGCTGAAGCCGTCGCCCACCGTTGGGAGCGACGAGGTACCGATCGCAGAGCCCTCCTAGCTGCGGTCGGCGGCCGGTTGCGCGCCGACCGGTCCGGGAACGCTCGGGGTCCGCAGGAGGCAGATGCAGGAGGTTCCATGCCGGTCACGGAGACGTTCACGGTCGAAGGCCACATCGTCGACTCGCTCATCCTGGCCAAGATCCTCGACCTGATCCTCGAGACCGGGGCGGACTACCGCTTGGGCGACGTGCAGATCGGCCGCACCGCCAGCGACACCAGCCGGGCCGTCATCGAGGTCACCGCCGCCGACGACGACGTGCTCGCCCGCCTGGCCGAGGTGCTGCAGGTGCACGGCGCCAACCCGACCGAGCAGGCCGACGCCGAGCTCGAGGTCGCCGACCTCGACGGCGTGCTGCCGACCGGCTTCCACAGCACCACGAACCTCGACACCGAGGTGCGGCTGCGGGGCCGCTGGTGGCCGGTCGCCAACCCGGAGATGGACTGCGGCCTGCGCGTGGTCGACGACGAGGACGGGCCGCCGGCGGTGGCGACCGTGCCGATGCACCGGGTGCGGGCCGGCGACCGCATCGTCGTGGGCACGAAGGGCGTGCGGGTGCAGGCGCCGGACGTGCCCCGGGGCGTTTCCCAGTTCGAGTTCATGAACTCGGAGGTCTCCTCCGAGAAGCCCAAGACGCTCCTCGCCGCCCAGCTGGCCGACCGGGTGCGGGCCAGTCGCGACCGCGGCGAGCGGGTGCTGGCCGTGTGCGGGCCGGCCGTCGTCCACACCGGCGGCGCGCCCGAGGTGGCGCGGCTGGTGCGGGGTGGATGGATCGACGTGCTGTTCGCGGGCAACGGCTTCGCCACCCACGACATCGAGTCGAACGTGCTCGGCACGTCGCTCGGCGTCTCGGTGTCCTCGGGTGCCGGCACCGAGGGCGGCCACAGCAACCACCTGCGGATCATCAACGAGGTGCGGCGCCACGGGTCGATCGCCGCGGCGGTCGAGTCGGGCTTCATCCCGAGCGGCGTGATGTTCGAGTGCGTGCGGCGGGGCGTGCCGTTCGTGCTCGGCGGCTCGATCCGTGACGACGGGCCGCTGCCGGACACGATGACCGACGTCGTGGCCGCCGCCGACCGCATGCGCGAGCTGGTCGACGGCGTCGGCGTGGCGCTCATGCTGGCCACCACGCTCCACGCCATCGCCACCGGCAACGTGCTGCCCGGCCGGGTCGACACGTGGTGCGTCGACATCAACCAGGCCGTGGTCACGAAGTTGGCCGATCGCGGCAGCCATCAGGCCCACGGCGTCGTGACCGACGTCGGTCCCTTCCTGCGCGAGCTGGCCGACGCGCTCGGCGCATGACGGTGGGCGACGGTGAGGTGCGCGAGGGCGGGCTGTCGTGGGGCCGCACCTATCTGATGTGCGAGCCGGTGCACTTCGGCGTGCTGTACGAGATCAACCCCTGGATGCACGCCGAGGTGCAGGTCGACCGCGAGCGCGCTCGCGCGCAGTGGGAGGGGCTGCTGGCCACGCTGCGCGCCGCGGGCGCCGTGGTCGAGGTCATGCAGCAGCCCGAGGGCGTCCCCGACCTCGTGTTCACGGCCAACGCCGGCATCGTCAACGCCACCGCCCGCGGCGGCCCGCGCTTCGTGCCCAGCCACTTCCGCCACCCCGAGCGCCAGCCCGAGACCGCGGTCTTCCGCGCCTGGTTCGAGGCGCGGGGCTGGGCGATCGACACGCTGCCCGAGGCGCTCGACCACGAGGGCGCCGGCGACGCGCTGCCCTTCGGCGACGTGCTGCTGTCGGGCTACCGCTTCCGCTCCGACCAGGCCGCGGCCACCGTGCTCTCGGGCTTCACCGGCGGGCCGGTGCGGTCGATCGAGCTCGTCGACGAGCGGCTGTACCACGTCGACATCACGTTCTGCCCGCTCGACGACCGCCACGCGATCGGCGCGCCGATGGGCTGGGACCGCTACGGCCGCACGGTCGTCGAGGCGCTGGTGCCCGAGCCGCTGTGGCTCACCGACGAGGAGGCGCTGTCGTTCTGCGCCAACTCGGTGGTGGTCGGCCGCACGGTGATCATGCCGTCGACACCGGTGCGCGTCGGCCGCCGGCTCGAGGCCTGGGGGTTCGACGTGGTCACCTGCGACGTCAGCGAGTTCCTCAAGGCCGGCGGTGGCTGCCGGTGTCTCACGCTCGCGCTGGACGTCGGCCTCGGCCCGGGCCCGGCCGACGCCACCGCGGGCTGAGCGCCAGCGCCAACCCGCCCGCTGGAGCACGGCGTGACGGGCCGAGGATCTGACCTGCACGAAGAACACGTGGTTCCCCGTATAGGAAGCGCGGCCGTCTGGCCGTACCGTGCCCGAGGCGCACCCCCCATCGGGCGCAGAGGGGAATCCGTCCCATGAGGGCCGTAGGAAGTGGCGGAGGGCCCCGGCGGTCGGCCTCGTTGATCGCGGCCCTCGGGCTGCTGGCCACCTCGGCCAGCGTGCTGATCGGGATGGTCGGCGCACCCGCGGCGCAGGCGGTGAGCGGTGGCACCGTCACCACGATCGTCGGGGGCACCGAGAACGTCGATGCCTCGGGCCTCGACGTTCGGGCCTTCGGCCCCGCCGCGGTCGACGCCGCCGGCAACCTGTTCTTCGTGCGGCTCAACGTCGACACCGGCGCCTACGCCCTGGCCAAGGTCTCGGCCGCAGGGCTGATCACCACCCCGGCGACGCAGGCCACGCTCACGCCCGACGCCTTCCCGGTCGGCACCGACGCCTCGGGCGACCTCTACCTCTCGATGACCAACAGCGGCACCATCGACAAGCTCACGCCGGGCGGGGTCCTCTCCCCCATCGCCGGCGGCCACGCCTGGACCTCGAGCGTCCGCGGGGTCGCGGTGGATGCGGGCGGCAACGCCTACGTCGCCGAGGACGGCAACGTCGTGCACAAGGTCACGCCGGCGGGAGTCGTCACCGTGTTCGCCGGCCAGGACGCGGTCTACGCCACCGACGGCACGGCCAACGGCGACGGCGGCAAGGCCACGGCGGCTGCGCTCAGGGACGTGATGGCCGTGGCCACCGATCCCAGCGGGAACGTCTACCTGGCCGACGCGTACACCGTCGTCCGCAAGGTGGCCACCAGCGGCATCATCACCCGGGTGGCCGGCGCCTACGGGGCCCCGGAGGAGCACACGGGCGACGGCGGGTCCGCGCTCACCGCGCACTACCAGCACATCCAGAACCTCGCCGTGACCGCAGCCGGCAAGGTCGTGATCAACGAGACCTACGGCAACCGGATCCGGGCCGTCAGCGGCGGCATCGTCACCACCGTGGCCGGCAACGGCGACTCCACCACGGGCGGCCTGGGCGACGGTGGCCCCGCCACGGCCGCCGCGGTGTACTCGCCGTCGGCGGTGGCCGTCGACGGCAGCGGCAACCTGTTCATCGAGCAGGGCGACGACCGGATCCGCAAGGTCACCGCCGCCACCGGGATCATCACCACCTTCGCCGGGGGCGGTCAGGGCACGGGGGACGGACGGCCCGCCGCGCAGGGCACGCTCGCTTCACCCACGGCGGCGGTGCGCGACGCGGCCGGCAACACCTACGTGGCCGATGGCCTCCACGGCCGGGTCCGCAAGATCGCCACCAACGGCGTCATCTCCACCATCGCGGGCACGGGCACCTCGCCGCAGGACAACCCGCTGGTGACCAACGTGCAGGCCACCAGGGTCGACCTCGGTTCGGTGAGCGACGTGGTCGTCGACCACAACCAGGACATCGTGTTCGTGGAGGGCTCGCACGTGCGACGGGTCAACCACGCCACCGGGGTCCTCACCACGCTCGTCGGCCTCGACAACTTCACCCCGGGCGCCTTCGTGCTCGATGGAGACGTGGGCACGACGCTCAACCTGATCGGTCCGACCGACCTTGCCGTCGACAGCGCGAACAACGTCTATGTGACGACCACCGCCGAGTACAGCGGGGGCAGCATCTCGAGCGCCGCCTTCCGCGTCGAGCGGATCGACCACAGCAGCGACGCGCTCACCACCGTGGTCGGCTTGAGCGGCGGGACCACCCCGGCCACCTCGACGGCGCTGGCCGCTCCCCACGGCCTCGCCATCGACGCGGCCAACAACGTCTACGTGAGCGACTCGCTCCACCACCGGGTGCTGAAGGCCACGCCCGCCGGCGCCATCTCCACCATCGCCGGCACCGGCACCCGGGGCACGCCCGGGCAGGCCAACGGTGACGGCGGGCTGGCCACCGACGCCCAGCTCGACGAGCCCAGCGGCCTCGCGTTCGATGCCAAGGGCAGCCTCTACGTCGTGGACTCGGGCGACAACCGCATCCGTCAGATCGCGCCCGGCGGGGTCATCTCGTCGGTCGCCGGCACCGGGTGGTACGGCAACTCCGGCGACGGTGGCCCCGCACTCTCGGCCCAGTTCGCCTTCAGCGGCGAGACATCCTTCACCGACTCCGGCCTCCTGTTCCCCGGGATCAGCGCCGACGGGCTCGGCAACCTGCTGGTGGCCGACACCAACAACAACGAGATCCGGCGCTTCGCGCTGCCGACCACCACGGTGCCCGATGCGCCCTCGGCGGTGGTCGCCACGGCCGGCGCCGGCTCGGCCAGCGTCTCCTGGACAGCGCCCGCGGCCACGGGCGGAGCGGCCATCACCGGCTACGTGGTCACGCCGCATCAAGGCAACACGCCGCAGGCCGAAGTGACCACCGGAGCCGCGACGACCAGCCGGGTGGTGACCGGCCTGGTCAGCGGGTTGCCGTACACGTTCACCGTGCAGGCGGTGAACGCGGTGGGCCGCAGCGCGCCTTCGGCCCCGAGCACGGCGGCCAGTCCCACCGGCACGAGTGCCCCCGGGGCGCCGACCGCGGTGCACGCCGTCGCCGGCAACACCTCCGCCGCGGTCAGCTGGACGGCCCCCGCCGCCACCGGCGGCGCGGCCGTCAGCGCCTACGTGATCACGCCCTATCGCAACGGGTCCGCCCAGCCGACGGTCCCGTTCGCTGATGCGTTGACGGCCCACACCGTCACCGGGCTCACCAACGGTGCCGCCTACCGGTTCACCGTGTCGGCCACCAACGCGGCCGGCACCGGCGCGCCGTCGGCGCCGTCGAACCTCGTGGGCCCGACGGCTCCGAGCGGGATCGCCACCGGCAACATCACGACCGTCGCTGGCGGTGGCACCAACCCGGCGAACGGGATCCCGGCGACCCAGGCGGTGCTCTCCAGCCCGTCCGGCGGCACGGCCGATGCCGCCGGCAACCGCTACCTGGCCGACACCGGCAGCAACCAGGTCCGGAAGGTGTCGGTCGCCGGGACCATCAGCGTGCTCGCCGGCACCGGCACGGCCGACTTCACCGGGGACGGAGGGCAGGCCACGGCCGCCTCGCTCAACGCGCCTCAGGCGGTCGCGGTGGACACCGCCGGCAACGTGTACATCGCGGACACCGGCAACAACCGGGTGCGGCGCGTGGCCACGAGCGGCGTCATCTCCACCTATGCCGGCTCGGGCACGCAGACCCCGTACTCCGTCGGCGACGGCGGCCCGGCCAACGCTGCCGCTCTCGCGCAGCCCAGCGGCCTGGCCTTCGACGCGAGCGGCCGGCTCGTCGTCGCCGACGGCACCGGGCTACGGCGCGTCGCCGCGGACGGCACCATCGGCTCGGTCACGCTCCTCTCCGAGCTCCCCGACCAGTACGGGATCCCCGAGGCCAAGCCGCTGGTTCCCTCCGACGTGGCCCTGGACCCGACGACCGGCGACCTGTTGGTGGTGGCGACGATCCGGCCGGGCTTCGCCCAGGGCAGCACCCACCCGGCCGTCTACCGGGTCGCACCCGAGGGGCGCACCACCGTGCTTGCCGGTGGCGCGAGCAACGACTGCACCTACAGCCCGCAACCGACCGGTGACGACGGCCCGCCCGACGTCGCCTGCCTGACCACCTCGACCGGCATCGCGGTCGACAACATCGGCACCGTCTACCTGAGCGACGCCAACCGGGTGCGGCGCGTCATCGCCGGCCCCAACGGGCCGCTCATCGTCCCGTACGCCGGCAGCACCACCGACGGCGGGTTCGCCGGAGACGGCGGCCCGGCCAAGGCCGCCCTCCTCGCCGTGCCCAAGGGGCTCTGGACCGACCCCTCGGGCGCGCTGTTCATCGCCGACTCGCTCAACAACCGCATCCGGCGCGTGCAGCCCGGCGTACCGGCCCCCACGCTCGCCTCGGCTCCCACCGCCGTGCACGTGACGACCGCGAGCGCGCAGATCACCGTGACCTGGTCGGCGCCCGCCAACCTCGGGAGCCTCCCGGTCAACACGTACTACGCGGAGCTCCGCAACAGCGCCGGCACCGTCGCAGGTTGGGGATACGCGAACCCGAACCAGGGCGAGCCCCTGTCGCACACCTGGCCGGGCCTGGTGAACGGCGCTCCGTACACGGTGGTCGTGCGGGCGACGACCGGCGCCGGCGACGGCGCGTTCTCGTCGCCCGTCGCCGCCACGCCCACCGGCCCGGCCACCGGGCCCGACGTCGCCACCCACCTGGTCGCCACCGCGGGCCAGGGCTCGATCACCGTGACGTGGGTGCCCCCGACGCACGACGGCGGCTCGCCACTGACCGGCGCCCGGGTCATGCTCAACCGTGCGGACCTCGGGTGGGCGGACTCGGTCACGGTCGGTCCGGCGGTGCGCAGCGCCACGTTCACCAACGTGGATCCCGCCTTCGCCTACTCCGCCGCGATCATCACCACGAACGCCGTCGGCGACGGCCCGCTGTCCGCCTTCTCGAACACCGTCACGCCCCTTCCGCCGCCCGCGCCGCCGTCCACCATGGCCGCGCCCACCGTGGTGGCCACCGGGGACCGGACCGTGAAGCTGTCGTGGATCGCGCCGACCTCGAACGGTGGGTCCCCGGTCACCGGCTACGACGTGATCGCCTACCAAGGGTCGACCTCGCAGGGCGACCAGTTCTTCCCATCGACCGCGCTCAGCCAGACGATCGTGGGCCTGACCAACGGGTTCCCGTACACCTTCACGGTGATGGCCGTGAACGACGCCGGGGCCGGCCCGCCCTCGCCGCACTCGGTCGAGGCCACGCCCAACCCGCCGCCGACCGTGCCGAGCTTCCCGACCGGCGTGACCGCCACGGCGGGCGTCGGCCAGGCCACCGTCGCGTGGACCGCGCCGACCGTCACCGGTGGCGCCCCGATCACCGGCTACGTGGTGACGCCATATATCGGGTCAGCCGCGCAAGCGCCGAGGCCCTTCGCCTCGACCGCCACCAGCCAGGTGATCGGCGGCCTCAGCGCCGGCACCGGCTACTCGTTCACGGTGGCGGCCAGGAACAGCGCGGGCACCGGCACCGCGTCGGTGCGCACCGCGGTCGTGACGCCCACCGGACCGCCCGGCGCCCCCGGCGTTCCCACCTCCGTCTCGGCCACGGGCGGGCACGGCCAGGCCACCGTGGCCTGGAGCCCGCCCTCCAGCACGGGCGGCTCGGGGATCACCGGCTACCGGGTCACCCCGATCGCCAACGGGGTCGCGCAGGCGCCTCGGCCGTTCACGTCGACCGTCACGTCCCAGGTGATCGGCAACCTGGCCAACGGCAGCACGTACCGGTTCACGGTGGCCGCCACCAACGGGATCGGCACGGGTGCCCAGTCCGCGGCGTCGCCCCTCGTGCTCCCGCCGTTCGCCTCGCTGCCTGGCTTCGTGACCCGCCAGTCCACCGACCTCCTCGGCCGCGCCGCCACGAGCGCGGAGAATGCGAACGAGGTCGCCGCGCTCGACGGCGGCGCGTCGCCCGCCGCGTTCATCGGCACCCTGCGGCGCTCGGCAGACGCGACCACGAAGGTCGACCCGGCGACGCGCCTGTACTTCGCCTACTTCCTGCGCATCCCCGACCAGGGCGGCCTCACGTACTGGATCGGCCGAGTCCGGGGCGGGACGACGCTCGACGCCGTGTCCAGCGGCTTCGCCGCCTCGGCCGAGTTCAAGAACCGCTACGGCCCGCTGTCCAACCGCGGGTTCGTGAACCTCGTGTACACCAACGTGCTCAGCCGCGCTGGTGAAGCCTCCGGCGTCGACTTTTGGACCGGCCAGCTCGACACCGGCAAGCGCACGCGGGGCCAGGTCATGACCGGCTTCAGCGAGTCGACCGAGTACAAGAACAAGAAGCAGCCCGGCGTGGACGTGGCCGTCACGTGGATCGACCTGCTCGGCGCGAGTCCCGACCAGTCCTCGTTCGACACCTGGGTGACCAACCTCACCACTGGGGGCAAGAGCGTGACCGACCTGGCCGCGACCTTGCTCGCCGATCCCCGCTACGCCGCCCGGGTGAGCTAGCGCTCTCGCGGCGCTACCGGGTGCGGGACGCGGCTCGCGTCGCCGGTCTGGCCGCTCGGCGAGCTGGCCGCCGGGACCGCGCGCCAGGCCAGCACGGCCGCCATCACCGACGCGACGGCCAGCGCCGCGTGCACGACCTTGAACGCGGCCGGGTGCTGGTGCACGAGGATCATCGGCAGGCGGACGGCCCAGAACACGACCGTGCCGGCGGCGAACGCGCGCACCAGCGCCCGGAAGCGCGGGTGGCGCGGGTCGGCACCGCGCAGCATGGCCGCCAGCAGCACGAGCGACGCCACCACGAAGCAGGTGATCGGCACCGACAGGGCGACCTTCGCGGCGACGCCCACGTGTGGAGCGGTCCAGTTGAGCCACACCCGGTTGCCCCAGATCAGCAACGTGACCGCGGCGAACGCGGCGATCGGATAGGGGCGGAAGCGGGCCATGGGTCCGACGGTACCGGCTGCCCGGAGGGGGCCGGCAACCCGAGCCGAGGGGTCAGGCGTCCTCGCCGGTGCCGTCGCCGGTCGGGTGATCGGTGTCGCCGGTCTCCTCGACCTGGCGGGCCACGCCCTCGTCGGTGAAGGTCCGCCCCCGCCCGCCGGGCTCGAGGTCGTCCGCGGCCTTCTCGCGGGTGCCCTCGATCGCTTCGCCGAGCGCGTCGAGCCGTTGCTGCTCGGCGTCGACGTCCAGCTCGTTGATGTCGTGTGCGTCGGTCATGGCCGGGTCCCTACCCGCCGGGATGACGACGTGGCCACCTGCCGACTAACTTGACCCAGCAGTCAAGTCTGGCGCCGCCGCGCCGAAGAGGGAGCACGCATGGCCGACACCACGCTCGACGACTTCCGCAGCGAGGTCACCACGTTCCTCGACGACCACGCGCCGCGTCGCGAGGCGTCGGTCGCGTTCGCGTGGGGTGAGGGCGACGACGACGTCGCGCTGTTCGAGGAGATCACGCCCGAAGAGGAGCAGCGCCAGCTGACCGAGGCCAAGGCTTGGCTCGCCACCCGCGCCAAGGCCGACCTCCATTGGATCGCCGGCCCGACCGACCTTGGGGGCCGCGGCCTGACCAGCGCTCACGAGGCGCTGTACCGGTCGCTGGAGACCCGCTATCAGGTGCCGAACCAGGGCTTCTTCGGGATCGGCTTCGGCATGGTCGCGCCGACGATCCTCGCCCACGCCACCGAGCCGGTGAAGCAGCGATACCTCCCGGCCATGTACTCCGGCGACATCGTCGGCTGCCAGCTCTTCAGCGAGCCCGGCGCCGGGTCGGACCTCGCCGGCCTGCAGACCAAGGCCGAGCGCGACGGCGACGAGTGGCTGATCACCGGCCAGAAGGTGTGGACGTCGGGCGCCCACTACTCCGACATCGGCGAGATCATCTGCCGCACCGATCCCGACCTGCCGAAGCACGCCGGGCTCACCGGCTTCGTGGTCGACATGCACGCTCCCGGCGTCGAGGTGCGGCCGCTGCGCCAGATGACCGGCGGGGCGTCGTTCAACGAGGTGTTCTTCGACGAGGTGCGGGTGCCCGACGACCATCGCCTCGGCGACGTCAACCAGGGCTGGACCGTCGCGCTCACGACCCTCATGAACGAGCGGGCCTCCATCGGTGGTGGCGGCGGCGGGGGCGGCGGCATGGGCCTGGCGAGCGCCAGCCGGCTCATCCAGATGCTGCAGCACTTCGGGCTCGACCAGGATCCGGTCGCCCGCCAGGAGCTGGCCCGCCTCTACACCGGCTACCAGGTCGCCAAGTACACGAACCAGCGGGCCGCCGCGAAGCTGAAGGCCGGGGGGCTCCCGGGTCCCGAGCTGTCGATCGGCAAGCTCGCGCTGACCGCCAACCTCACCGCCACCGGCGACTTCGTCGCCCGCGTGCTCGGACCGCGCCTCATGGCCGACACCGGCGAGTGGGGCACGTACGCGTGGTCGACGTTCATATGCGGGACGCCCGGCATGCGCATCGCCGGCGGCTCGGACGAGACGCTGCGCAACATCATCGGCGAGCGCGTCCTCGGCCTGCCGAAGGAGCCGGGCATCGACTCCAAGAGCCCCTTCAAGGACATCGCCAAGTCCTGAGCGACCGCGGCAGCGACGGTATGACCTCGACCTCGGCGCAGCTGGCGGTGGTCGGCGCCCACCTGACCGGCCAGCCCCTGAACCACCAGCTGACCGACCGCGGTGGGCGGCTCCTGCGGACGACGCGCACCGCGCCGACCTACCGCTTGTACGCGCTCGCCACCGAGCCGCCGAAGCCCGGCTTGGTGCGCGTGGCGGCCGGCGAGGGCGGCGCCGCGATCGAGGTCGAGGTGTGGGAGCTGGCGCTCGCCGAGTTCGGCGCGTTCGTCGCGGCCATCCCGGCGCCGCTCGGCGTGGGCCGGGTGCTGCTGGCGGACGGCAGCGACGTGGCCGGGTTCCTGTGCGAGCCGATCGCGCTCGTGTCCGGCGCGGTCGACATCACCGGCCACGGCGGCTGGCGCGCCTACCTGCGCGACGCGGCCGGCCCGCCGACCTGACGTCCGAGCCGCACCAGAAGGTCGTCGCTCCACGCCGGGCCGATGAGCGTGAGGCTGGTCGGCGGGCCGGCGGGCGCGGGTTCGCCCACCGGCAGGGTCAAGGCGGCGAGGTCGAGCAGGTTCACGAAGCTCGTGTAGGTGCCGACCATCGAGTTGACCCCGATCGGGTCGGCCTGCACCTCGGCCACGGTCGGGACCCGCGGCACCGACGGCACCACGAGCACGTCGATCGACGCCCACGCCCGCGCCGCGATGCGGGCCAGGCGATCGCGCTCGGCCAGGTCGCGGTGCACCTGCCAGCCCGGGATCCGGCCGGCCGCGGAGATGATCGAGCGCACCACGGGGTCGACGTCGTCAGGGTGGTCGTCGACGAACGCCCCGACCGCGGCGTAGCGCTCGGCCACGAACCCGCCGCCGTAGAGGAGCTCGCCGGCGGCCAGGAACGGCGCGAGGTCGACCTCGACGACCTCTCGCGCCCCCGTGGCGACCACGGCGACCTGGACCGCTTCGTCGAAGCGGGCGCGGCCCTGCGGGTCGCCGTCGAACGTCAGGTCCGCCGCGCGGGGCACGCCGATCCGCACCGCGGCCCCTCCACGCGTGGGCGGCGGCGGTGACGAGGAGGACGAAGGCTGCGACGACGCGAGCGGACCCTCGGCGGCGAGCTCGGCGGCGGCGCCGGCTCCGTCCACGTCAGCGGCGAACACCGAGACGCAGTCGAGCGACGCGCAGGCGGGGACGACGCCGACCGTGCTGAGCCGGCCCCGGGTCGGCTTCAGCCCGACGATGCCGTTGGCGGCGGCGGGCACCCGGCCCGAGCCGGCGGTGTCGGTGCCGAGGGCCAGGTCCACGAGCCCGGCCGCCACCGCGACCGCGGAGCCGGAGCTGGACCCGCCGGAGATCAGGCCGTCCCAGTGGGCGTTGGGGCAGACCCCGTGCGGCGAGCGGGTGCCGACCAGGCCGGTCGCGAACTGGTCGAGGTTGGTCTTGCCGACGACCACTGCGCCGGCACGGCGCAGCGCGGCGACGACGGGCGCGTCCTGGTCGGGCTTGAAGGCGTAGGCGGGGCAGCCGGCGGTGGTGGGCAATCCCCGCACGTCGATGTTGTCCTTGACCGCGAGCGTGCGGCCGGCCAGCGGCAGGTGCTCGCCAGCGCGGAGGCGAGCCTCGATCGCGGCCGCCGCCGCCAGCGCGCGGTCCTGGTCGACGAGCTGGATCCAGATCCCCGGCCGACCGTCGGCGGCGATGCGCGCGAAGGCGGCGACGACCGCCGCCGTCGGCGTCGGCCGGGCCGTCATGCCGTCGATCGAGCCGGTCGGCGCGGTCACGGGGCCACGTCGTCGAACTCGCCGGCCGCGGCCCAGGCCTGGCGCTCGAGCGCGAACGCCGCCTGCTGCTGCGCCCGGAAGGCGGCGATGCCGTCGGCGTGCTCGGCGAGGAACCGCTCGTGGTCGGCCAGCCGGAACGCGGTCTCCTCGATGTCGATCGCGAGCGCGCCGGCGGCCTGCGCGGCGCGCTGCTCGAGCAGCTCGTCCGCCGCGACCGGGAACCAACGGATCTGGTCGAACGAGCGCAGCAGCCAGGGCCTATCGAAGTGCGGTCCGAGCGCGTCGCGGTTCCACACCTGCACGGTCCGCCCGACGAACTGGTAGCCCCCCGGTCCTTCCATGCCGTAGATGCAGAGGTAGGCGCCGCCGATCCCGACGGCGTTCTCTGGGGTCCAGGTGCGCGCCGGGTTGTACTTGGTGGTGACGAGCCGGTGGCGAGGGTCGAGCGGCGTGGCCACCGGCGCGCCGAGGTAGACGTCGCCCAGCCCGAGCACGAGGTAGGAGGCGTCGAAGACCGTCGACCGCACGTCCTCGACCGTCCGCAGGCCGTTGACGCGCCGGATGAACTCGATGTTCCAGGGGCACCACGGCGCGTCGGCGCGCACGTCGCGCACGTAGCGGTCGGTGGCCTCGCGCGTGGCCGGGTCGTCCCAGGAGAGCGGCAGGTGCACGATGCGCGACGGGAACGGCTCGTCGGCCAGGGCTCCGAGGTGGCGGCAGGCCTCGCGAGCTGCGTCGAGGGCCATCGCCGTGGTCAGGCGGTCGCCGTCGACTTGGAGGAGCAGGGAGCGCACGCCCGCGGTGGCGTCGACCAGGCCCGGGCCGAGGTGCTCGTGGGCCCAGCGGTCGAGCGCCTGCACGCGCAGCCGCAGCTGGAGGTCGAGCTCCATGGGCCCGAGCTCGACCAGCAGGAAGCGGTCGCCGGCCTGCCGGTAGGCGACCGCGGGGTGGTCGGCGTCGGCCTCGTCGCGGGCGAGCACGCCCGACCCCGGGGCGTCGGTCGTCGCGATCGGGCGGTTCCAGCCGGGCCGGGCCAGCGGCTCGATGGGCGCGGTGGCCCGGGCCAGGAAGGCGACGCGGGCCCGATCGGCCG
>JAODBM010000108.1 GCA_025463985.1 Acidimicrobiales bacterium | reverse complement strand
CCGGCGGGACCCAGGCGGCCGCGGGCGTCGTCTCCTGCGGTGGCTCGATCCCCGCCGCGAACGTCGGCGCCGGCAGGTCGGCGCGGGTGAGGGGCGCATGGCCGTTGGTGAGGCCGTGGGTCGTCTTCTCCCAGAACGACGTGGAGAACACGAGCTGCCAGACGGCCTTCACCGCGCTGAGCGACATCATCAGCCAGTACGCCGGCACGAGGCAGGCGGCCAGCACCAGCGACGGCTGCCCTGAGCGCCGCGCCGCGAGCACGGTCAGGTAGAGCATCGAGAGGTTGCCGACCGACCAGCAGAGCAAGCCCGCGTAGTAGACGGGCGCGGGGAACAGCGCGTGGATGAACGAGAAGCCGCCGGCGAACCAGAGCAGCGTCAACGCCCAGAAGAACGGGTTCAGAAAGGCGAGCAGCGGCGTGCCGCCGACGAACACGTTGAACTGCAGGAAGCCCTTGGTGCCCAGGTCCCGCCGGGCCGCGCCCGGGTCGCGCAGGTGCACGAGCCACGTCTGGAGGTAGCCCTTGTACCAACGGGAGCGCTGCTTCATCCAGTTGACGAAGTCGCTGTTCGCCTCCTCGTAGGTCACCGAGCCGAGCACCGCGCAGCGCCAGCCGTGGCGGTGCAGGCGGATGCCGAGATCGGCGTCCTCGGTGACGTTGTAGGGGTCCCACGCGCCCAGGCCCTCGAGCACCCGCCGCCGCATGTGGTTCGAGGTGCCGCCCAGCGGGAGCGGGGCGTCGGTGGCCACGAGCCCCGGGAGGAACATCGTGAACCACATCAGGTACTCGATCGCGAACCAGCGGGTGATCAGGTTCTGATCGGCGTTGTGGTAGGTGAGCAGGCCCTGCAAGCAGGCGACGTCGTCGGGCAGCGCGGCGAACGCGGCGACCGCCCGCCGCAGCTGGAGCGGATCGGGCTGGTCCTCCGCGTCGTAGATCGTGACGAGCTCGCCGCGGGCGAGCGTGAGGCCGTAGTTGAGGGCCTTGGGCTTGGTGCGGGGCTCGCCCGGCGGCACGAGCACGATCTCGAAGCCCGGGATCGGCCCCTGACGCGCCGCCTCCGCGATCGTGAGCTCGTCGTCGGCCTCGAGCAGGAGCTTCACGTCGAGCTTGTCGCCCGGGTACTCGAGCGCCCGCAGGTTCGTGATCAGCGCGTGGATGACCTCGGGCTCGCGGTACGCGGGCACGAGGACCGTGTAGATCGGCAGGTCGGCGTCGGGGATGGCGCGCGCCCGCTGCGGGCTCACGGTGATGATCTGACCCTCTTGGCGCGAGCGCACCGTGATGCGCAGCCGATGCAGCACGGTGGCCAGGTAGAGGAACGTGGCGATGGCGACCAGCGCGATCAGCGTGTCGGTGGCGTCGAGCACGAGGGCGGCCACGAGCACGACGGCGGTGGCCACGAGCACGCTGCGCTGCCGCCGGTCGAGCAGGCGCGCCGCGGAGAGGTCGGAGGCGCCGGTGCGCAGGCTGTCGCGGCTCCAGGCCAGGCGGGCCTGCGCGTCCTCGGGCTCGACGATCGCTATGCGCACGTCGGCCGCTCCCCCGCATGCGCGCCGCGCCAGGCGACGGGACCGGTCACGGCTTGGCCGCCGCGACGCGGTAGAGGCGGAAGGCCGGGCAACCCACCTGCGCGTACTGGTGGATCAGGCGGCCGACCCCGGTGCCATCGCGGTAGAGATCGGGGTAGGCGCGGTTGACCGCGTCGAGGTCGCCGTAGCCGCCGGTCGGCGGGGCCATGAGGTATGCGGCGCCGAAGCGGCTCGGATCGGCGAGGGTGCGCTCGAAGTCCCGGTCGCTGGTGATGACGAACTGGTGGGGCCGGCTCGACGTCATCAGGATCATCGAGGCGCAGGGGCTGAACGTGTCGATGACCACCGCTCCGTCGGGCAGGAGGCGGCGGTCGAGGTCGGCGGCGATGGCGCGGGCCGACGGGAACAGGCGCTGGTCGGCGCGCTGGCCGGGCGTGTGCACGCCGTGGAGCACCCAGGTCAGCTGGGGCTTCTCCCCCGCCCCGAGGCGCCGGTCGAACATGGCCCAGGCCGTGGTCGGCAGCGCGCTGACGGCGACGAGGATGGCCACGACGGTCGCCGCGCCCGTGGATCGGCGCGGGCCGCCGGCGAGGCGGGGGCGGCCGGCGGCGCCGACCATCAGCGCGAGGCACAGCGAGACGAGGAGCGTGACCGGCAGGTAGAAGCGCAGCCACCCGAAGGCGCGCCCGCTCACGAAGATCCCGTAGCTGAAGGCCACGCAGGTGCCGATGACGGCCACGGCCGCGACGAGCCGTCCGTCGTGCTGGCGCTTGGCCACGAGCAGGCCGAGCAGGACCACGATCGGCGCGCCCACGCCGAAGGCCAGCAGCTGCAGGCCCGCGTAGACGGGCAGCGGCCAGCCCGACTGGTGGCCGACCAGCCCGGCTCCGGAGATCGCGATCTGCGACGAGTTGCCGTAGATCGAGGTGAACTGCTGGAACGCGCTGCCGGTGATCACCTCGCTGATCAGCGACCAGGCCGCGAACGCGGCCAAAGCGGGGATGGCGACGACGACGGCTTCGGCCACGCCGGCGAGGATCCGCTGCTTGCGCTCGCCGCCGGCGGCCCGGAACGAGAGGGCGAACACGACGGCGGTCGCGGCGCAGGTCGCAGCGATCGTCTCGTAGCGCGCCAGGTAGCCGAGCCCGAGCGCGACGCCGGTCCAGACCAACGGCGTGAGCGCCCGCGTCGTCGTCCAGCGCATCAGGTGGCGGACGGCCAGGATCAGGAAGAACAGGTAGGCGGCCTCGCTCATCCCGTTGGCGCCGTAGTAGACGACCATCGGGTTGAGGGCGACGCTCAGCACGAGCACCATGGTGAGCGTGCGACCGGCACCGATGTCGCGGAGGCAGCCGCGGAGGGTCACGATCGTGCCGGCCATGAACGCGGCCGAGACGATGTTGCCGGCGAACGCCTGCTGGGTCAGCGCCGGCCACAGGCCCTTGAAGGGGAAGAACGGCCAGGCCGCCATCGACGGCAACGGGTTCCAGACGAACCCGATGGCCGCAAGGTGCGGATCGCGGCTGAAGAAGACGTAGTAGCCGTCGGCCACCCGCGACTGCGCGTCGCCGACGATGGCGCCATAGCGCAGCACCAGCAGGGCGCCGAGCCCGACGTAGAGCCCGAAGCAAGCGGCGAACAGCGCCGTCGACGCCGACGGGCGGCGCCAGCGGTCCCGGACGCCGAGCCGCACGCGGTCGGGCAGCGGGAGGCTCGCCGTCGGGCGGTGCGGGCCGCGCAGGAGCCCCGCAGCCGCGGTGTCGACCGGGTCGGCCGCGGCGCCACCGGTGGGCGTCGCGACCCGGCGCAGCCCGCGCCGCGCCGCGACCTGGTCGAGCAGCACACCGGCGACGACCGCGAGGGCAGCAGCTGCGCCCATGACCGTGAAGATGGGGGCGGGCATCAGCCCACGTAGGCCAAGACGACCGCGAGCACCACGAGGACCGCGAGGACCTCGACCAGCGCGAGCAGCGGGAACCGCTGGACCATCGCCGGGCGGCCGGTCGACTCGTCCCAGAACCGGTCGGCGTCGAGGATCGGCTCCGCGGCCGGCGGCGGGGGCAGCTCGGCGAGGGAGGTCGCGCTCATGACGGGGAGGACGCCGGTCCGCTCGGAGCCGTCGGTGGGCATCGGGGGCAGGTCCGCCGTGCGGCCCGCTTCGGGGAGCGTGGCGGGCGACGACCACGCCCCACCGGCACGGTCGACCGCCGGCACGACGGTCGTCGGCACCACGGTCGTCGGCCGGTCGCCATCGGCGAGGTCGTGCTCGACGAGCCGGAGCGACGGCACCACGAGGCGCCGCGCCGGGTCGGGCGCGGGCTCGCGGTCGGCGGGCAGGTCGAACAGCGGCGGCCGGGCCGCGCGGTCGGTCACGTCGATCAGCTCGGCCAGCTCCGGCACCATCCCGGGACCGGGCGACCCCACGGGTGCGGTCGTCGGCACCGGGTCGGCGGCCGCAGCCAGCTCGGCCGCCTCGGCGGAGCGGCGGGCGACCAGGGCGTGGGCGGTGGCGATGCGGGCGCCGGCGCGGTCGGCGGCACCCTCGAGCAGCTCGCGGATCTCGGCGTCGGCCGTGCGCTCCATGTCGCTGATCAGCCGAGCGAGCCGATCCGTGGCGGCCGCGAGGTCGCCGTGCGCGCCGGCCTGGGTGGCCGTCAGCTCGGCCAGGTCGGCGGCCGAGAGCGCATCGGCGAGCGCGGCGCGCAGGTCGTCGAGCTGCCCATGGGCCTCGGCGAGCGCCTCCTCGGCCTGCCGGACGTCGAGCACCGCGAACGGTCTGGGCGGGCTCGGGAGCAGCGGTGCCACGCGCTCCATCAGATGGTCCCGAACCGCGGGCCGAGCGGCGCATCGTCGGTGAGGGCCTCACGCAACGTCGCCAGGAACGGGTCGCTGAACGGATCGGCGGCCTCGGTGGCGGCCAGGGACTGGCGGCGCGCCGTCCGCTGGCGGCGCAGGCGCAGTCCACCCGACCGGGCGCGGCTCGCGATCCCTGACTCCTCGTCGGGGCGGGGCTCGGGGTCGAGGTCGATCACAGCCTCGTCGTGCGCCGGATCGTCGGGGAAGGCTCGGCTCCAGAGCTCGTCCTCCGCGGAGGCGCTGGCCACGGGGTCGGCATCTTCGGCGGCGTCGCTGTGGGGTGGAGACGCCGGGCCCGACCACACCGCAGCGCCGCGACCCATCTGATCGGCCTGCGGCGCGGCGGCCACGGCTCCCAAGATCCGGCGGACCTCGTTCTCGGCGTCGAGCAGGATCGCCCGCGCCGACTCGGCCGCGTGGCTCACGCGCCCGGCGACGGTGCGCTGCGCCTCCACGAGCATGCGCCCGAGCGCCTGCTCGCCGTTCTGCGTGTGGAGGATCCGCGCCGCGGCGGCCGCCTCCCGGCGATGCGCCAGCACGATCTCGTCGCGCAAGCGGCCCTTCTCGTCCTCGACCCGAGCCAGGTACGCATCGACCGCGACTCGGTCGTATGCCCGAACGGGTGCGTCGTCCATGGTGATCCCCCGCGTGTGGTTGCCCTCTGCCACGACGGACGGTACGCAGGCAACAACACGCTGATCCGACCGGTTGGTGAACAGCGGTACCCGTCCGGGTGAAGGGTTCCAGCGCCGGCAGGGGCCCCTCCCCCGAGGCGGGGGCGCGGACCTGCCAGGGTGGTCGCGCCGCTACGCCACGTGGGTGGGCATGACCGGCGCCCGCTTCACGAGCTCGGCGGCGAAGGCGATCAGGTAGTTCTGCGTCTTGGCCATGTGCGCGTCGACCGGGCTCGTGCGCCGGCCGCGGAGGGCGTTCTGGAGCTGCAGGCCGAACTGGCGGCCGGCCGGCGCGGTGGGCACCTGCGCGGTGAGCTTGGTGTGCGCCGCCGAGTTGATCATCAGGGTCACCCGCTCGAACCGCACCCCGTGCGGCGTGGCGACGGGCCAGTTCCACGAGACGCTCGTCCAGTCGGCGTGGATCGAGCTGTTGTAGTACGAGATCACCGTGGCCAGCACGCCCTTGAGGTCGACGGTCCGCACCGAGCGCACGCGGTAGCCGTGGAACTGGTAGCAGGCCTCGACGCCGTAGGTGGCGAGCGTGGAGGCGTCACCGGTCGAGATCACGTCGGCCACGATGTGCGTGCGGGTGCTGAACGGCGAGTGGGTGCGCCCGTCCCAGCTGTAGTCGAAGCGCCACCAGTCCGATGACCCCCCGAAGAACCGCTTCGCCCACGTGTACTGGGCGACCTTGGTCGCTCGCCAGCCGAGGGGCCGCGCCGGGCGCACGATGAACGACGAGATGCGCGGCGAGCCGTCGAGGTTGGCGACCCGGTCGAAGTCGCGCAGGCTCGAGTTGGCGACGCCGCTGAGCAGCCCGATGGCCACGACGACCGACACCGCGAGGCGCGTGCGGGGCACCGCGGCGGGCGGGACGAAGCCGGGCTCGGGCCGGGGAGCGCTCCCCTCGCTCGCCGCGTCGTGCGCCGCCAGCGAGAGCCGGAAGCGGCCGAGGAGCAGGAACATCGCCAGCACGCCCACGTTGAACAGCACCAGGCCCAGCACCGGGTGCAGCGCGTCGATGGCGACGGCCTGCCCCCACTGCCGGCCGGCGGCGAAGATCGCGATGATCCGCAGCACGTTGAGCACCCAGATGAGCGCCATCCCGACGAGCAGCCAGAGCACCTTGAGGAGCCGGCGGCCACGCACCTCGGTGAGGAAGGCGCCGCCGACCAGCGCGTAGCCGACCACGCCGTTCGCGCCCGAGCAGGCCGACGCGACGCTGACCGGGAAGCCCTTCGACCCGAACGGGATCTGGAACAGCGACCCATCGCTGCGCGGGATCACGTGGGCCACGGGCACGACCCGCAGCGCGAGGCGCACGCCCACGAGGGTCAGGCCGGTGAACGCGTCGAGCTGGTGGAGCAGCACCCGCGTGTAGGGCACGGGCCACGCCAGGAGCAGGAACGCGATCGGCAGGCGGAACCGCCACAGCGTCCGCACGCCGAAGAGCAGCGTGATCACGCCGGCGACGAACACGGGCAGCGTGAGCAGGTCGACGCGCCACACCCAGAACATCGATGACATCTGCACGGGCAGCAGCACGCTCATCATCACCGAGGCGAGCAGGAGCGGCAGGCCGACGATCCAGTCGACCTGCCGATCGTGGATCGGTGGCTCGAAGCGGGCCAGCCGCGATCGGCGGGCGATGAGCACGAGCGAGATCGCCGGCACCAGGCCGAGGTACGCGAGCGGCGTCTCCACGCTGAGCGTGCGGACGAGGGTCGTGAACGAGTAGTGGTACGCGAGCACGATCGCAGCAAGGCAGATCGCGGTCATGCGTGCGGTGCGGGCCGCGGCTCGCCCCTCAGGCGTGACCGTGGGTCGCCACGCCGCCGGACTCCAGGCCGCCATCAGACGCTGGCGGCGTAGGCACCGCTGGCAAGGATCTCCGTGATGATCGTGGTGATGGGGGTGCCCGCCTTCACGCGGGACACGGCGTTGCTCGCCTCGGTGGGCGTCGGCGCCCGGCGCAGCAGCCCGAGGTAGGTGTCGATGACGGCGACGTTGGCCGCCTGCTTGTTCGTGTACTCCTGCGAGTTCGAGAAGCCGATCATCACCGTGCCCCGCGACGTCCCCTGGTCGAGCTTCTTCACCCAGTAGGCCCGACCCGAGGCGTCCGGCGGACGGCCGAGCACGTTCTGGTACACGAGGTCGACGAACTGGGCGTTGGTGAGCGGGCCGTAGCGGTTCTTGAACTCCGAGCTGCTGGCGAACGCCGACGCGATGCTGGCCAGCGAGGTGCCGTTGCGGTACGCGCCGATCCAGTGGGTGATCCCGCCGGTGTCGGGGGTGCGCAGGAAGAACGCCGAGTACAGCCGGATGACCGGCGCCTCGGTCGGTTCCCAGTAGGCCGCGGTGCGCAGCGAGTCGATCAGCTGGGCCGCCGTCTTGGTGTGGTTGGTGAGCGCCGCGCTCCAGGAGGACCGCTCGCTGGCGGTCGGGGTGCGCGCCGCGAGGTCGTGGAACTGGCGGGTCGTGAACGCGTCAGCCGAGGCGAACGGCGCCCACGGCGGGGCGCTCGGCGTGACCGCCGGCGACGGCGCGGACTGGGCGCCGGTGCCGACGCTGTTCTTCGCCGCGACCTTGAACGTGTACGTGGTGCCGTTGGTCAGCCCGCTGATGCGGTGGCTCGTGAGCGGGTCGGTGAACGGGGTCGGTGTCTGGGCCGTCGTCCCCACGTAGGGCGTGACGACGTAGCCCGACACGGCCGGGTTGGCCAGCGGAGCCGTCCACGACACCGTGACGGTGGCGTTGCCGGCCGTCGCCGTCACGCCCGTCGGAGCGGCCGGGACCTTCGGCGTCGACACCTCGGGAAGGGTGATCGGGAGGTAGGCCTGGTCGCCGGTCACCGAGGTGTTGTTGGTCGACACCCGGACCTGGCAGTTGCGCCACGACGGCACGCCGTCGTCCGGGTCGGCCTGCGTCGGCGACAGGCAGTTGAAGATGCCCTGCGGGCTCATGCCCTTGAACGGGGTGAACCCGAAGTTCGGGTCGTCCTTGGGGAAGGTGCCGGCGCCGGACGAGTCGGTGACCACGGCTGAGGGTGACGAACCGAGGTCGCAGTGCGACGTGACCTCGTACTTCGGCGCGGTCGGCACGACGCCGTCGCACTGCTCGACATAGACCTGAGTGTGGGCGGCGAAGCCGGTGAAGCTGATCGAGAACGACAGCGGGACGCCCTTGCTGTCGCCCGGGACGGCGTAGGGCGAGCCGGTGGTGCCGGTGGGCGACGTGATCGTCCCCGCGAACGCCGCCGACGCCGCCGTCGCGAGCACCGCGATGACCACCGTCAGCCCGACGATCAGCTCCTTCGCTCTGCGCACCAGGTTCCTCCGCTTCGCGTCCGCGCACCGGGATCGGCACGCACCCCGCCCATTGACCCAGCACCGCGGCGAGCCCGGCAAGGTCAGCCGGGAACGTTCGGCGCCGCGTCTCCGAACGTTCACCCGGCGGCCCCCGGTCCCCGGCCGACCGTCGCGCCGTGCCGGTCGCAGACCCACCTCCTCGAATGTGGAGTAGAAGCGGTCGTGATAGCGACTGCTTCTACTCCACATTTGCTGGGGTGTCGGGCGGCTCAACCCTCGCCGAGGCCCGGGAGGGAGGCGGTGTGCTCGATGCGCACGGCCTGGAGCAGCTGGGGGTCGAGGCCCAGCAGGCGCAGCGTGGTGGGCGCGATCTGCGTCGTCTCCACCTGGTCGAGGACGACGCGGCCCTGGTGACCGTCCTCGCGAGCCCGCCGGTCCTCGCTCTTGGGCAGCGGCAGCCCCGACACCACCAGGGCGACGTTGCGATCTTGGAGGCTGGCACCGCCGTGCTCGGCGATCTTGCCGTGGCCGCCGGTGAAGACCACGCCGTGCTTCACGATGGCGTAGAGGTCGGGCACGCGGGGGTCGTTGGCGGTCGTGCCGAAGAACGCCACGGCCTCGGAGCCGGCGTACACCTTGGCCAGGCCCGACGCCGTGTAGGCCTTCGGGGCGCCGTTGATGTCGTTGCCGACGCCGTCGTGGCCGAGCAGGTACTGCTTGGCGAACGCGCTGGCCGCCGCGCTGTGGTCGCTGAGCCACATGATCATGGCGTCGTCGTTCACCGCGGTGGCCACGAGGGGCGCGGCGCCCGGGTGGCTCGTCGCCCACTTGGCGTTGAGGCCGTCGATGATCGGCCCGTCGGGAACGCGGGTGAGCGCGCTCGGCTCCTGGGGCGACTGGCCGTGCTTGGCCGACAGGATGATCGCCGTGCTGCGGTCGAGGTGCCGGTCGCGCAGCGCGGCCTGCAGCGCGCCGAGCTCGTGGTCCACGAAGTCCAGGGCGCTCTGCAGCACCGGCCCAGGCGTGCCGTCAGCCAGGTAGCCGCCGACCTTGCCGCCCGAGCTCGGCAGCTTCTGGCCCGTCGAGACGGACTGGAAGTTCATGCCGAACAAGGCGGGCGTGCCGTGCTGGACCTTGCCGCTGTGGTCGAACCCGTGGATCTCGTTGATCACGGCCTGGACCTTGTAGTGGTCGTACTGCTGGGTCAGGCCGTTGTCCTTCGTCCAGTCGATGCTCGACCCGGTCGTCGGCGCGTCGCTGTTGATCTCCGGCGTGAACAGGTCCTGGATGCCGGCACCGGAGGGCCCCTGGAGGATGTCGTAGGCCGGGTGCTTGTCGGACCAGGCGGTGCGCATGCCCGCGGCGCGCAGCACCTCGAACGTGGTGTTCACGTGCAGGTAGGAGTGCGGGTACACGGGCTTGCACGTGTGCGCGTCGACGGGCAGCTGGGCCGGGTCGATCACCGTGCGGGGGTTGCCGGTCATGTTCAGGATGCTGTTGGGCAGGCCGCTGAGGCCCTGGCCGGCGTCGAGCGCGTGCGGGTTCTTGTCGGCCGCCTCGAAGTACGTGACCTCGGCGCCCGGCTTGACGCCGGCGCAGCTCGTGGTGCCGGCCGGCAGCAGCGCGCGGTTGTACGAGTCGTCGTAGTAGACGCCGGTCGTCTTCGGGTTGCCGCCGGTGACCTGGGCGACCATGCCGGGGAACGAGTCCGACGGCACCGGGGTGAGCGCGTTGCGGTAGGTGACGCCGTGGTCGACCAGCCCGGCCAGGTGGGACTGCGGGTGGTGACCGACGTACCAGGCGAGGTCCGACTGGTGCAGGCCGTCGACCGAGAGCAGCAGCACGTGCTGCGCCGCCGGCTCGTGGTTGGCGTGGTCGGCGTGCGCGCCGGCGGCGGGTGCGCCGGACAGGGCCAGGCTGCTGGCGAGCAGTCCGGTCGAGGCCACAGCCGCCGCGGCAGCCAGGCGGCTCCGAGGGGACCGAGGGAAACGAGGCATCGGGGCTCCTTCCGCGGTCGGCAGGAGCGCCGCCCGCCGGCGAAGTGTGCGCAGCCCGACCTGTCCCCTACAGGAGCGTCAAACGACGACGAGTTGAACGAAACCCCAACAGTTGTGGCCCCCTCCGCGACTCGCCCTCAGCGAATGTGGAGTAGAAGCGGTCGTGATAGTGACCGCTTCTACTCCACATTTGCGGGAGGTGTTGCGGGAGGTGTTGCGGGAGTTAGTCGACAACGGACTCGCGGGCGACGGCGACGGTGTCGCCGAGGTGCGCGAGGGCTTGCTCGACGGCCAGCTCGACGTCGCCGGCCCGGTAGGTCTCCACCATCGTGAGGTGGTCGCGGTCGCCACGGGTCCGGCGGCCCTTGTGGCCGCTGATGGAGAGCCCGACGTACAGCGCGGAGAGATCGGCGAGGCCGGCCAGGATCGACACGAGGCGGGGCAGGCGGCTGGCGCTGTCCAGCACGTGGTGGAACTGCCGGTTGAGCTGCACCCAGTTGCCCGGGACCTTCTCGGACTTCATCTGGCGGGCGAGGCTCTGGGCCAGGTCGAGCTCTTCGGGCGTGATCGCCTTGACCGCGGCCCGGACCGCCTTCGGCACGAGCGTGCGACGCAGGTCGTAGATCTCCTCGAGCTCGGCCAGCGTGGTCTGGTGCACGGTGGACCCGCGGAAGGCGTCGAAGTCGACGAGGCCCTCGGCGATCAGGTCACGCAGCGCCTCCCGCACGGGCGTGATGCTGACCGACAGGCTCTTGGCCAGGTCGGCCTGCACGAGCCGGGTGCCACCCGGGAGCTCGCCGGCCATGATGGCGTTGCGGATGCGGTTGGCGACGGCCTTGTGGGCGGTGAGCACCCCCTCGGCGGAGAGGGTCGGCAGTTGGACGCCAGCGCTGGTGATGCTCATGTTGATCCGCTTTCTTGCCGGAATCTGACAACCCGGTGCAGCATATACAATCCATGGTCCGACGCTGCGCATGCCGGCGACTTCGTCGGCATCCGCGCTCTCACGGAGCCGCCGCAAAGGCCGGTGCCGCGCTGGCCGCCGCCCGCGCCAGCCGATCCACCACCTCGCGGCGACCGCTGCTGGCGCACTGCTCGGCGAGGAGCCAGCCGACCTGGTTGCCGCCGTCCCGGTCGGCGAACGCCCGCCGCGTGACCGCTGCGGCCTCGGCCGCGCTCAGGCCGACCTCGCCGCCGAGGTGGGTCACGGCCTGCTGCAGCACCTCGCCGTCCAGCGGCAGGTACGGCAGGCAGGTCGCGAGCTGGTGCAGCAGGGCGGCGGCGGCCGCGTCGTGGCGGCGGGGGGCGCCGGGGGGCGCCAGCAGCTGGAAGCGGATGTTGGCGTCGGCCATGACGGCGTCGAGGTCGACGGGCACCACCTCCCCCGCCTTGATCGTGGCCCGCACGCGGAACGTGGGCCGCGGGAGGGTGGGGTGCAAGCGGTCGGGGATCAGCGCGTCGTCGAGCACCTCGAAAGCGGTGACGTCGGCCGGGGCTCCGGGCGAGAAGGAGCCGCCGGGCAGCCCGTAGAGCCGGCACGGGTTGGCCGTGATCATGGCCACCAGCTCGGGCAGGTCGAAGCCCACCGCGGCGACGTTGGCCAGCACGTGGGCGAGGCTGCGGACGCGTTGGCGGACGTTGATCACCGCGATGTCCGAGGACACGGTGGTCGGCCGCAGCCCTTCGGCGAGGAGCCGGCGCGCCGTGCTGGGGTCGAAGCCGTTGCCGGAGTGGCCGACGTCGAACGCCACGCCGCGCTCGGCGGCGGCGAGGGCCTCGGGGAGCAGACCGCCACCGTCGTCGACGAGCCCGCCGGGCGCGCCCGTGTAGCAGTGGGTCACGACGTCGCCAGGGCGGAGCTGGCCGAGGAAGTCGCGCATGAGCCCGACGTCGGCGCTGCGGTGGGTCCGGAAGTTCCCGATGTGGAAGAACGCCCGCTGGCCGAGCAGGTCGGCGGCGGCGAGGGCCAGGCGGGTCCAGGCCCGGCCGAGGTCGGCGTAGATGCCGGCCTTCACGGCCACGACCCGGTCGGCGTGGCGATCGATCGCGCGGCGCAGCTCGCCGAGCGGCAGGTTCGGGATCTCGGCGACCGAGGTGGGGATGGACGTCGTGTCGGCGATGCCGCGGCGGTCGAGCATGACGATGGCGTAGACGTCGGTGCGGCAGGTAGCGGCACGCTCGGCCAGCTCGTCGAGGGTGAGCGACCCGGAGCTGCCGGCGTCGATCAGCGTGGTGACGCCGCTCAGCACGCCCGCGGTGTCGGGGTCGTCCAGCCCGATGTCGCCGAAGACGTGCGTGTGGCCGTCGACCCAGCCGGGCGTCACCACCCAACCCCGGGCGTCGATGACCGCGGCGCCGGCCGGGACCGGCACGTCGACGCCCAGGACGAGGGCGCCGTCGACCACGAGGTCGGCCACCCGGTCGATGCCATTGGCCGGGTCGATCACCCGACCGCCCTGGACCACGGTCGCCGTCACCATCGCGTCACACGGTCCATGAGCCGGCAGCCAGGGTGGCGGGGTCGTGCAGGAACTCGGCGGCCAGCTTCGTGAAATCGCTGGGGCGCTCGAAGTAGGGCGCGTGGCCGGTTCCGTCGAGGAGCGCGAACGGGGCGTCGGGCAGCAGGCGGGCCGTGGCCTCCCCCACCGACGGCGGCACCCAGCGGTCCTGCGCGCCCCACACGAGCAGGGTCGGGCAGCCCAGCGCCGCGTAGCGCTCGCCGACGAGATCGCCGGGGGCGTCGGCGGTCAGCGCGCGGCCGAGCGCGGCGAGGGCGTCGGCGGCGCCGGGCGAGCTGTTGACCTGTGACTCCTCGTGCACCCAGGCGTCGGTGACGAGCGTGTCGTCCTCCACGAGGAGCTCGAGCTTGGCCCGGACGCCGGCGGGGCTGCCGTCGACGATCGGCGAGCCGGCACCCGCGGCCTCTCGGTCCCAGGGCACGAGGCCGACCGCGCCGATCAGGACGGTGGCCCGCACGCGGTCGGGCCGCTCGCACGCGACCCAGGCCGCCACGTGGCCGCCGAGCGACGTGCCGAGCAGCGCGACTCTCGGCGGCGCGAGCGCGTCGACGAACGCGGTGACGACCTCGGTGAACGCCCGGGCGCCGTAGGGATAGCCGGCCGGCTTGGCGGCCAGGCCGTGGCCGGGAAAGTCGAGCGCGTACGCGTGGAAGCCCTCGGCGGCCAGCAGCTCGAGCGCCGGCGCCCACCGGTCCGCGCGTGACCCGGCGCCGTGCAGGCACACGACCACGTCGTCGCCCTCGCCGACCTCGAGCACCCGGGTCAGCTGGCCCGCGTAGCTCGCCGGGTACTGCAGGCGGCTCACGTGAGGAAGTCCCGGGTCTCGGCGGTGACGACCGAGGCGTAGGTGGTGGACGGGTCGGCGTGGGGGTCGTGTGCGAACAGCTCGACGGCCATGCCGTCGGGATCGCGCAGGACGATGCCCTGCTTCTTCGCGTGCGCGACCGTGCGCTCGATGGGGATGCCCGCCGCGCCGGCGCGCTCGACGGTGGCCGCCAGCTCCGCGAGGTCGGCGAGCTCGAGGCCGACGTGGTGGTAGCCGAGCGGCTCGTCGGCGAGGCGTTCGAGGAGCAGCAGGTCGGGCTGGCCGAGCGAGCCGCCGAGGATCGCCCAGCGCCCGGCCCCGCGGTCGACCTCCAGGAGCTGCAGGCCCACGACTCGCTCGTAGTACGTGATGGCCTCGTCGAGCTGGGCCGTCACGAGCGCAGCGCGCGCCGTGCGCAGCGGTCGGGCGACCGCGCCCTCGGTCGGTTGGTGGACGGGCACCTCGGTGAACTGCGGCACCTCGTTCGGCGGGCCGTCGGCGCCGGGCTCCCAGCGGGCCGACATCAGCCCCGACGCCAGCCCGGCGTACAGCCCGCGCCAGTCGGTGGTCGAGTCGGCGTACACCTCGATCTCGACGCCGTCGGGCGCCGGCAGGTAGGCGCTGCGTGAGATCAGGTGGTCGTAGAGGCTGTCGATGGTGCAGTCCAGCGCCCGGGCCCGCTCGATGCCGGCGACCAGCTCCGCCTCGGTGCGCAGCTCGTAGGCGAAGTGGTTGAGCCCGGGCGTCGCGCCCCGCTCGCTCGACACCTGCACCTGCCCGTCACGGCCGACGAGCGACCGCGTGGTGGCCTGCATGATGGCGACGTCGTGGTGGCTGTTGCCGTTCGACAGGAAGCGGGCCAGCAGGTCGGTCTCGTCGAAGGCCAGCTCGATCCCGCAGACGTCGTGGTAGAAGGCGAACGAGGCGTCGAGGTCACCGACGAACAGGTTCACGTGGCCGAGCCGGCGTGGTCCGAAGCGGACCTCGGGCCAGCCGGTCGGGGTCTCGGTCTCGGTCTCGCTCATGGGGCTCGTCCTCCTGCTCCGGCTCGTGCTCGAGCTCCTGCGATGGCGACGGCGCGCTCGGGGACGGGCGCGGCGCCGACGGCGGGCGGCCCGGTGACGCCGGCGGGCGGCCCGGTGACGCCGGCGGCCATGGCGTCGACGTAGCGCTCGAGCAGCCACTGGTTGAGCTGCGGCAGGCTCGTCTCTTGCGGCGAGTAGGGCCCGCGGGGCGCGAACGCCGAGCGCAGCCCGCGATGGACGCGGGCGTTGGTGGTGACGTCGGCCTGGTCGATCAGCTCGATCAGCTCGATCTGGCGGACCATCATCGACGCGAACCCTTCGGTCTCGAGCGTCGAGGGCGGGAACAGGAACGAGATCGTGAGCGTCGTGCGGTCGACGGCTTCGGGCACGATCCGGAACAGCTTGATCCCGTCGGGGCGGATCGCCGCGAACATCAGCGGCGGCACGGCGACGAAGAGGAAGAACTCGCGATACGCGTCGGGCAGGCCGGGGATCACCGGGAACATCGGTCGCCCGGGCACCGGCTGGCCGCCGGGGATGATGAGCCCGGCGTGGCGGAAGATCGCGCCGTCGCCCGGCTCGAAGGGGGCGTGCCGCACGAGGTGAGGCGGGGCGTTCTCGTGCAGGCCCTTGTGGATGTAGCTGGTGTGGTACTCCTCCAGCGCGTTCTCCTGCATGTTCTTCCAGTTGAACGGCAGGTGCGGGATCGTCACCGAGTCGGCGACGACCATGTCCTCGATGCGGTACGGCAGCACCGTCTCGGTGAGTCGGCCGAGCGAGTCGGCGAGGGGCCGGGCGTCGGGGTCGAAGTTGGCGAACACGAGGCCCTGCCAGATCTCGACCCGCAGCGCCGGCAGGCGCACGGTCGCCTTGAGGTCGGCGAGGTCGTGGGCCGGGGCCATCGAGGGGGCGGCCAGCAGGCGGCCGTCGAGCCCGTAGGTCCAGGCGTGGTACGGGCAGCGCAGGTGCCGCGCCGTGCCGTCGACGTCCGCGATCACGTAGCCGCGGTGCTGGCACACCGCCGACAGGACGTGGATCTCACCCGACTCGTCGCGGGTCACCAGGAGCGGCTCGTCGCCGATCGTGACCGCCTGGAAGTCGCCCGCCTCGCGCACCTGGCTGACGTGGCACACGAACAGCCAGGTTCGGTCGAGCACGGCCTGCTGCTCGAACGCGAAGAAGCGCTCGGACGTGTAGGCCGCCGAGGGCAGCGCGCACGCGTCGGCCACGGCGCCGACGGACCGGGCGACGCCGTCGATCACCGCGCGGATGTCGGGGGCCAGCGCGTCGACGTCGCTGGTGGCTACCGCGGTCAGGACGCACCGCCGAACCGGTCGGTGGCGATGCGCTCGATGAACGCCATCACGCCGAACAGCACGAGCGCCACGACCACGGTGGCCGACGCCGCCGCCCACATCTTCGGCATCTCGTAGTCGCGCAGCGAGATCAGCAGCACCGGGCCGATGCCGTTGCTGACGCCGAACCACTCGCCGATCACCGCGCCGACGATGGCGAGCGGCATCGCGACCTTCAGCCCGGTGGCGAGCACGGGGATGGCGGCCGGGATCTGCACGCGCAGCAGGCGCTGCCGCCGCGACGACCCGAACACGGCGACGACGTCGTGCAGCGTGGCCGACGCCGACTGCAGGCCGGCGACCATGGCCACGTAGATCGTGAAGAACACGGTGGCCGTGGCCATCGCCGACGGGATCTCCTCGCGGGTGAAGTTGGCGAGCAGGATCGGCGCCAGCGCCACGAACGGGATGGCGCTCTGGATGGTCGCGAGCTGGTCGACGCCGCGGCGCAGCACCGGCACGACCACGACCACGACCCCGACGATCGCCGCGAGCAGCAGGCCCCAGAGGAACCCGTCGAGCGCTTCGCTGCCGGTGACCAGCGCCGCCTTCTGGATCAGCCCGCTGTCCTGCGAGTGGAGGAAGACGTCGAGGATCTTCGAGGGCGGTGAGATCGAGGAGCCGAAGACCTCGGTCGCGCCCACGACCTGCCAGAGCGCGACGATCGCCACGCTGCCGACCACGGAGGCGATGACCGTGGTCAGCGGGCGGGGCGCGTCGGCGTCACGCATCGTGGTCCGCGCTCTGGCTGAGCAGGTCGAGCTCGGCGGTCAGCTCGTCGACCAGCGCGTGGAACTCCGGGGTGCGGGTGACCTCGCGGGTGCGCGGGCGGGCGAACGGCACGTCCTTGATCGTGCGCACCCGCCCGGGCCGCGGCGAGAGCACCACGACCCGGTCGGCCAGCAGCAGGGCCTCGTCCACGTCGTGGGTCACGAGCACGGTCGTGACCGGGTCCTCCATCCAGATGCGCTGGAGCTCCATGTTGAGCCGCCGGCGGGTGACGGCGTCGAGGGCGCCGAACGGCTCGTCGAGCAGCAGCACGTCGGGTTCGAGCACGATCGAGCGGGCGATCGAGACGCGCTGGCGCATGCCGCCGGACAGCTGTCGGGGCCGGGCGTCCTCGAACCCGCCGAGCCCGACGAGCTCGATGAGCGACTCGATGCGGGCCTTGTCGACCGGCCGGTGGGCCAGCCGGTAGGGCAGCGCCAGGTTGGCCCGGACGGTCGACCAGGGCAGCAGCGCATTGTCTTGGAACGCCACGCCCAGCCGATGGCTGCGGGCCAGCTCCGCCGGTGCCCGCCCGCCGACGAGCACCTGGCCCTCGGTCGGCGCCTCGAGCGAGGCGACCATCCGCAGCACGGTCGACTTGCCGCAGCCGGACGGGCCGATGAGGGCCACGAGCTCGCCGGCGGCCACCGACAGCGACAGCCCACTGACGGCGTCGACCGACCGCTGGCGACGCATGGCGAACCGCTTGCTCACGCCGTCGAGCGTGATCGGCACACCCCGGCCGGCCGCCGGTGGCTCGGCTGCCGGTGGGGGTGCGACGCTGCGTCTGGCCATCGTCGCTCGCATCCCCGCCCTACTTCGCTGCGTCCACGAGGAGGGACGTGTCGAGCACCTTGGCGATGTCGGCCGTCTTGAGGTTGGCCGCCGCCATCCCCTTGTAGATCGGGCCCGACATGCGGGCCGGGTCGACCCACAGGAAGCCGTGCTGCTGGGTGAGGCTGCTGCTCTGCAGCGGCACGTAGGCGGCGTTCTTCTCCTGCTCCTCCGGCAGCTTGAGGCTGGCGCTCTTGCCGTAGACCTCGGCGGCCAGCTTGGCTCCCGCCTTCGGGTCGGCCTGGTCCTCCTTGGCCCCGGCGAGCGTGGCCTTGAGGAAGCCGACCAACGCGTCGCGGTTGTTCTTGAGCGTGTCGGTGGTGGTGTAGATCGGCAGCGTGTAGCTGGGCAGGCCCGCCTGCTCGAACGTGTAGAGCACGGCGTCGTGGCCGGTCTGGCGCTTGTAGGCCAGCACCTCGTCGGTGAGGAACCCCGACTGGACGTCGCAGTCGCCGTTGATGAGGGCGTCGGGCCCGTAGCCGGTCGGCACGAACGTGTAGTCCGGCTTGAGGCCCTGGATCTTGAACATCGCGTCGTACTTGACCTGCGTGCCCTGCGCGCCGCCGATCTTCTTGCCGATCATGCTCTTCATCGACGTGAACGGCTTGCCCGGCTTGGACATGAACGTGTTGAGGTTCGACTGGTAGAGCGAGCCGATCACGACCAGCGGATTGCCGTCGGCGATGGCGGCGACGACCGTCGTGATGTCGGTCGAGATGCCGATGTCGGCCTTGCCGCCGGCCACGATGCCCTCGATGGCGCCGATGTCGGCGCCACCGGCCACGAGCTTCAGCGACACGCCGTTGGCCTTGTAGTGGCCGTTGGCGTCGGCGAGGAACAGCTGGCTGAACTCCGAGTCCTTCACCCACGACAGCTGCACGGTGAAGTTCGTGAGGGCCTTGGCCCCGGCGGCGGTCGTGGCGCTGCTCGACTTGGACGAGCTGCCGCATGCCGCGAGGAACTTCGCCGCGGCGAGCCCGGTCAACGTGACGCCGCCCATCTGGAGGAACCGGCGGCGGCTGGTCAGGTCACCGGTTGGGCTGGAGGTTTGATCCACTGGGAGCTCCCGAGGTTGTGGTTCGGTGATGGGTCGACGGGTCGTCGGGGGTGCGGGGGTCAGGTGGGGGGAACGAGGGCGCGGCGGCGTCATCCGAAGCGCCGATCGGCGAGGCGACACAACGCCGCCATCGCCGAGTAGAGGAGCACCGACAAGACGATGGCGACCAAGGACGCGCCCCACGCCTCGGCGGTGCGGAACGACGCTTGGGCGGTCACCAGTCGGTAGCCGAGGCCCGAGGTGCCCATGATCCACTGGGCCAACATGGCGCCGACGACGGCGGCCACGATCGAGAGCCGCAACGAGACGAGCAGGCGCGGGATGGCCGACGGCACCGCGAGGTGCCGGAACCGCTGGATGCGGCCGGCACCGAGCACGACGAACAGGTCGTCCGTGCCGGGCGGCGAGGCCCGCAGCCCGGCGGTGGTGAACACCAGCACGGGGAAGAAGGCGATGAGCGCCGCGATGATGACGACGGTGCGCTGGTTGTAGCCGAAGATCCGGGCCAGGACCGGCACCATCGTGGCGACCGGCAGGCACTGGGTGACCAGGGCCGGCCCGCTGATGGCGGCGCGGGCGATCGAGGAGAACCAGGAGACCGTGGCGAGGGCGATGCCGCCGACGGCGCCCACGAGCAGCCCGCCAAGGACGATGACGCACGTGTCCAGCGCGTCGCCGGCGAACGTGCCGGGGTTGGCCCGCACGTACCTGAGGACCGTGCCCGGGTGGGGCGCGACGGCTGGCGGCAGGTGCTTCACGGTCACCCACGTGTCCCAGGCCACCAGGAGGAAGGCCACGGGCCAGAGGGTGTGCACGAGGTGGATGAGCACGCGTCGGAGCCGGTGGGTCGCGACGCCCGTCGACCGCATGTCGCGGTCGATCACGTCCGAGGCCGGGCGGGCACGATCGAGGAGCGTGGCTTGGTCGATCGCCGTCATCGCCCGCCGTCCCGTCCGTTGCACGCCCGGGGGCGCCGAAAACTGCATATTGTAACATATATCATCTGTGGTGGTTCGAGGGAATTGTTGGGGTGTTTCCATCGCGTGAACTGGGCCGCTCAACCGGCGGCCGGTCGCTCCTCGGCGACCTCGAGCTGCAGGCCCCACGGGGTGAGGAAGTACACCCACCCGCGGCGGCCGCCGTCGGGCAGGTCGTCGAAGGTGGGCGGACCGAGCACCCGCACGCCGGGGACGCTGGCCAAGGTCTCGGCGGCGGCGACCACGTCGGGCACCCGGAAGCCGAGGTGGTGTCCACCCGCGTCGCAGTTGCGGGGCATGGTGCGCGCCAGGTCGGGCGCGTCGTACTCGAACAGCTCGACGGTCGTGCCGGCCACGTCGAGCGAGGCCAGCCGGGCCGCGGCCTCGGCGTGGGCGTTGAAGTGCACGACCATCTCGTCCGAGCCCGGATCGCCGGCGAACTCGCTGCGGCTCACCACGCGGGCGCCGAGGACCGAGACGAAGAAGTCGAGCGCCTGTTCTAGGTCGGGAACGGTCGTGGAGACGTGCTCGACCACGAGGTCGAGGGGCAGTGCGGCCCCCCGCCAGTCCGCCATCACCGCGCTCCCGAGCCGCTCGGCGCGAACGGCACCGCCGGGACGGACCCCGTCGTGCGCACGCGGTTGGTGAGCCGGCCGACGCCGGCGATGTCGGTCACCACGACGTCGCCGTCCTGCAGGAACTCGGGCGGCGTGCGCTTGAAGCCCACCCCCGCGGGCGTGCCGGTGGCGATCACGTCGCCGGCGCGGAGGTGGGTCACGCGGCTGAGCAGCGCGACCAGCTCGGGCAGGCCGTGGATGAGCAGCGACGTGCGGGACCGCTGCTTCTCGACGCCGTTCACCGAGAGCGTCACCTCGACGTCGGGCGGGAGCGGCAGCGCGTCGCGGCCGATGACCCACGGGCCGATCGGCGTCGAGGCCGGGACGTTCTTGCCGAGGTGCCACTGCTGGTGGGCGCGTTGGAGGTCACGGGCCGTGATGTCGTTGATCACGCAGTAGCCGGCGACGTGCCGCCACGCGTCCTCCTCGGCCACGTCGACGGCGTCCAGGCCGATGACCACGCCCAGCTCGGCCTCGAAGTCGAACTCGGCCGACACGTGCCGCGGGAGCAGGAGATCGGCGGTGGGCGGCGCCATGGCCCGCGGCGACTTGGCGAAGATGATCGGCACGGCAGGGAGCTCGTCGACGAGCTCGACCGCCTCGCGACGGTGCTCGAGGTAGTTGAGCCCCACGCAGTAGACGTCGCTGTCGTGCTCGAGCGGCGCCTGCAGCGCGACCGAGGCCAGGGGCAGCGGAGCACCGACGCAGCTCGCGTCCAACCCGGCGCGGTCACCGGCGCCGAGGCAGGCCAGCGCCGCCGACCAGCCCAGCGCCAGCTCGACGACCTCGTCGCCGACCACGAGCCCGACCGACGTGCTGCCCTCACGGGCGAAGCGGACGAGGCGCGAGGCGGTCACGGGAGCGGCACCAGGTGCTCGGGCACCCAGCCGGTGGCGAACGGTGCCGCCAGGACGCCGCCCACGCGGAACACCGTGAAGCGCCACACGCCGTCGCGGCGACGCAGCTCGTGTCGGTAGCGGCCCGCGGTCCAGACCGCGAGGTCACCCCGGTTCGTGGCCGGCTCGAAGTAGGTCCAGCCGGCCACGGCCCGGTCGCCGTCGACGGTGATCCGCTCGTTGGAGAGGTGGTGCACGCAGAACGTGAGGCGGGCGCAATCGACGGCGTAGGTCCGGCGCACCTCCTCCCGCCCGTCGAGCGGGGTCGTGCCCGGCCGCAGCGACTCCCAGCGAGCGTCCTCCTCGAACAGCTCGGCCACGGCATCGGCGTCGTGCGCGTCGCAGGCCGCCATGTAGGCGACCATCACGGCGCGGATGGCGACCTCCGCATCGAGATCCTCCACGACCGTCACGCGCCACCCCCGGCGGCCCCGTTCCAGGGCGTGCCGTACGCGGCGTCGAGAAGCCGGCGGCGCACGACCCGATCGAACCGCCAGCGCCCGTCCTCCCGGACCAGCTCGACCAGGTACTGGTGCGCCCTCCAGCGCGCGGTGCCGTCGACCTCGACGGTGGCGAGGTCGCGCCAGCGGGCGGTGGCCCGAGCACCGGCGACGAGGATCCACTCGTTGGTCAGCGTGCGGATCCAACTGGGCTCGGCGGCCGCCTGGTCGTCGAGCAATGCCGCGATCTCGTGGCGGCCGATCGCGGCGTCGCGCGCCGCAGCGTCCTCGACCCGGTAGCTGCCGTCGGGCGTCCAACGTTCGACGAGCTCCGCGGCGGGCGCGGCGTGCTCCGTGCCGTCGATGTGCTCACCCATGAGCGAGCGGATCTCGACCTCGGCACCGAGGGCATCGAGCCGCTCCTCGTCGGTGCCACTCGTGGCGGCCGGCGGCGGAGGTGGTGGAGCCAGGCCCAGCTCGGCGGACGAGACCGGCACCTCGGCGGATACGGCCCCGGTCGAGGGGAACGGGGCCGGGCTGGCGTGCAGCTGCTCGAGCCAGCCCACGTCGACCGGCGTGCGGTAGCGGTCGCTGAGGGCGAGCTCGGTGATGCGCCAGCCGGCCGGCGTGGCCATGGCGTCGAGGGTCAGGTCGCCGCCGCTCCACGCCGACGTGGCACCGCCGTGGATCAGCGAGGCGGCGTGCCAGAGCCAGGTGCCGCGGGCCGTGTCGCCGTCGATGCGCACGGTCTCGTTGCCGATCCAGTGCCGCGACCACGGTTCATCGCGCCGCACGCAGGCGTAGCCGTCGACGAGCGCTTCTGCTGGCGCGTCGGCCGGCCCCGACCACCGCGCGTTCGCGGTGCCGGCCGCGGCGAGCGCGGCGCCGTCACCACCGTCCCAGGCGTCGAACACGCCGGCCGCCAAGCGCCGCACCGCGGACCGGGCTTCATGGACCTCGAGGCTCTCGGCCCGCTCGGCGCCGATCACCGTCCCCGCTCTCGAACCTCGCACCTGCAGACCTCCGCGATCCCGAACTTGCTGGACCATACATCATGTAACATCCAGCATCGACACCCAGAACCGGTGACGCCGAGCGGCGCCGCCGCGACGAGCCGGAGGCCACGCCGTGCCGCAGTCCGTGACGTTCCACGACCTTCAGGACCCCTTCACCGGGGAGCGGACCAGCCTGCGCCTCGCCGGTGGCGAGGTGGCCGAGCGGGCGCCGTCGGTCGCCGCCGGGCAGGGCGCCGACGTCGACGGCAGCGAGCTCTGGATCCTCCCCGCCCTCTACGACGCCGATGCCCACCTGCCGCTCGTCTCGCCCGGGCGGCGTCGGGCCGACGAGTGGGCGGCGCTCCACGGCGGCACGGCGCGCGTCAACGTCGCGCTGCAGTGGCAGGAGATCCGCGACCTCGACGTCGAGGCCCTCGTGCGCGAGCTGGCCACGCCGGTGCTCCCCCGCATCACGCCGATCCTCTCGGTGCACTCCGATCAGGACAGCACCGGCTTCGGCGACTGGCTCGCGGCCAACGCCGACCTCGTGCGCACGCTGCTGCCGCCGGTCTGCAAGCTCTACTCCTACGGCGACGGCTTCTGGGACAACCTCGATGCCGTTTTCGCCGCCGGCCTGCTGCCGATCATCTACTGCAAGGACTTCAGCGACGTGGAGGCCGTCGTGGCGCGTGCCTCGGGCCCGGTCCACTTCCGCCATGCCGTGTCCGAGCAGCTCGTCAAGACCATGAGGCAGCTGCCCGGGGCGACGCTCCAGACGAGCCCCCACTTCCTCCTGCCCCTCGAGCCCGAGCAGCGAGCGCAGCTGTACGTGCTGCCCCCGGTCCCCGACGACGACGTGCGCCAAGGCCTGCTCGATCGGTTCCTCGACGAGATCGACCTCGTGGTGACCGACCACAACGGGCCGCCGCTGGAAGACCCGACCGGCCCCGGCCTGCAGGTCGCCCAGGACTTCCTCTCGACCCTCCTCACCGCGAGCGACCGCTACGGCTGGCCGCTCGACCAGGTGTGGGCCAAGGCGACCAGCGCTCCGGCCGCGCGGTTCGGCGTCGAGCTCGGCGAGACGTTCGTGGTGGTCGACCCCGCGGCGCGCCGCGAGGTGGGCCTCTGGCCGCCCCGCCAGACCGTCGACCGCGCGCCCTACCTCGGCATCACCCTCCTCGGCCGCGTCCTCGCCATCGGCAGCGACGGCGCGGCGACGCTCGTCTGACCGCGGCGCACGACTGCGAACGACTGCGAACCGAAGCCGTCAGCCCATGCCGGCGGCGAGGAAGCTGCGGTAGCGCTCGAGGAGCCACTCGTTGAGCTGGGGCAGGCTCGCCTCCTGGGACGAGTAGGGCCCGCGTGGCGCGAAGCGGGAGCGCAGGCCGCGGAACATGCGGGTGTTCGACTCCAGGTCGGGCCGGTCGATGACGTCGACGAGCGCCCGCTGGGAGGCCATGAGGGACGCGAAGTCGTGGCGCTCGACCGTCGTGCGCGGATACATCCACGTGATCGTGAGCGTCGTGCGGCCGGCCGACTGCGGCGTGATGCGGAACATCTTGATGCCGAGCGCCTCGACCGCGGCGAAGTTCAGCGGGGGCACGGCGAAGAAGAGCATCTGGTGGTAGAGCTCCTCGGGCAGGCCCTCGGGGATCGGGAACACGGGGAAGTTCGGCAGGGGCTCGCCGGCGCGCTGCACGAGGCCGGCGTGGCGGTACACCGCGCCGTCTCCGGGCGCGAAGTCGTGGTGGCGCACGAGGTGCGCGGGTGCGTTCTCGTGGTAGCCGCGATGCACGTAGGTCGTGTGGTACTCCTCGAGCGCGTTCTCCTGCATGTTCTTCCAGTTGAACGGCAGGTCGGGCAGCGTGAGCGAGTCCACGACCACGAGGTCCTCGATCGCGTAAGGCTCCACGTGGGGCGTGAGCCGCTCGAGGGTCGGTGCCAGGGGCTCGGCGTCCGGGTCGAAGTTGGCGAACACGAGGCCCTGCCACACCTCGACCCGCAGCGACGGCAGGCGGATGCTGGCCTTCAGGTCGTCGAGATCGTGGGCCGGCGCCATCGAGGGCGCGGCCAGGAGGCGACCGTCGAGCCCGTAGGTCCACGCGTGGTACGGGCAGCGCAGGTGGCGGGCCTCACCGTCCACCTCGGCGATCACGTAGCCGCGGTGCTGGCACACCGCGGAGACCACGTGGATCCCGCCGTGCTCGTCGCGGGTCACGAGCAGCGGTTCGTCGGCGACCGTGACGGCCTGGAACGAGCCGGGCACGGGCAGCTCGCCCACGTGGCAGAGGAACAGCCACGAGCGGCGGAAGATCGCGTCCCGCTCGAACTCGTAGAAGCGCTCGGACGTGTACGCAGCCGGTGGCAGCGACCGCGCGCCCGCGACGTCGCCGACCGACCGGCCGACCTCGTCGACGATGGCCAGGACCGCAGGGTCCCGAATGGGCGACATGGTGGGGTGGTCGGGCAGCACGCTGGTCATCGGGGCTCCGGATCGTTCGTGCGGTCAGGTCGCGACCGCGCCCACCGCGGGCGCCGCGGCGACGGATGCAGCGTCGAGGGCGGCGAGGACCCGCTCGGGCGTGAAGGGCGTGACGTCGAGGGCGATCCCGGTCGCGTCGCGCACGGCGTTGGCGATCGCGGCGGCCACGCCGACCACCGGCGCCTCACCCAGGCCCTTGGCGCCGAGGAGGCCGCGAGCGTGGCCGTCGCCGACGAACACGGGCACGACCTCGGTCGGGTTCGCCATCGTCGGGAGGCCTTGGTCGAACAACGCGACCTCGACCGGATGCCCGCTCTCGTCGTGGCTGAGGCGCTCGGTCAGCGCCATCCCGATGCCCTGCATGACGCCCCCGACCACCTGTCCGGTGGCGAGGCGGCGATCGACGAGCCGGCCGACATCGTGCACCGACACGACCCGCTCGACGACCACGCGGCCGGTCCAGGTGTCGACCGCGACCTCCGCCATCTGGGCGCCGGACACGAGGCCGCCGTCGGGCGACCGCCACACGGCGGCCACGCGGCACGGTCCGAGGGTGGCGGCGGCGACCGCCTGGCCAGCGGCGACGACCACGAGGCCCTCGACGCGGCACTGGGAGGGGGCGACGCCGAGGTGTACCGCGCCCCGGATCAGCAGCTCGGCTCGCAGGGCATCGGTGGCCGCGGCCACCGCGTTGCCGCTGACGTAGGTCCCGCGGCTGGCGAACGTGCCCTCGTCGACCGGCGCCGCCTGCGGGGCCAGGTGCTCGACGCGCACCCGGGCCGGGTCGATGCCGAGCCGTTCGGCGACGATCGACGCGAACGTCGAGTGGATGCCCTGGCCCATCTCGACCAGGCCCGTCTCGACCACGACGCGGCCGTCGGGGTCGAGGCGGCACACGGCCTCCGACTCGTCGACGTAGTGGGCGCTCGTGAGCGCGGTGATGATCGCGAGGTGGGCGACGCCACGACCGCGACGCCAACGCCCGGCCGGGTCCGTTGGGTCCGTCGGGCCGTTGGGCAACGGTGAGCCCCAGCCATGGCGCTCGAGCTCGTCGCAGACCTGCGCGCTCGCAAAGGAGTCCACCTGCACGGCGTTGAGCGGATCGACGCCGCCGGCGCGCAGCACGTGCCGCCGCCGGTACTCGACCGGGTCGACGCCGAAGGTCCGGGCCAGCTCCTCGGTATGGCGTTCGAGCGCGAACGCCAGCTCGCCAGCGCCGTAGCCGCGGAACGCGCCCGAGACCGTCGTGTTGGTCAGCACGGCCGTCCCCTCGACCCGCACGACCGGCGCCGGGTAGAGCGGCACGGCGAGCCCGACCGCGTTCAGCAGCACGAAGGAGGAGTGGCCGATCTCAGCCCCGGCGTCGAGCGTGATGCGCACCGAGCGGGCCACGGGCGTGCCGTCGGACCGGCACCCGGTGCGCAGCTCGATCTCCGCACCGTGCCGCCGCCGCAGCGCGCCCACCTGCGCCCGCGTCGCCTCCACGAGGACCGGCGCGCCGCCGACCGCACGCGACGCCACCGCGGCGAGCGGCTCGAGGAACACCTCTTCCTTGAGCCCGAATCCGCCGCCGAGGTAGAGCGGCTGCACCTCGATGGCCGCAGCGTCGATGCCCAGGACCGGCGCGCAGCGGGGCGGCACGACCGACGGGGTCTGCGACGTCGACCACACGAGGCAGCGCCCGTCGACCCACTGCGCGGCAGCCGCGATGCGCTCCATCGCCCCGATCGGCCCGGGCTCGACGCGGTACGTGCCGGTGACGACCTGATCGGCGACGGCCAGGGCGGCGTCGATCTCGGCGGCCGTGGATCCGACCTCAACGGCGTAGGCGATGTTGGCGCAACGGTCTCGGGCCGTGGCGGCGGCGTCGGTGAGCCGCACGAGGGGCGCGCCGGGAGCGAGCGCGGCGGCGACGTTGAGCGCGGCCGGCAGCGGACGCTCGACCTGCTCCACCTGGGCCGCCATCGCCCGGGCCGCGTCCCAGTCCCGCGCCACCACGAGGCCGACGATGTCGCCCACGAACCGGGCTTCGCGGTTGAACACGTAGGTCTCGGGCGGGGCCAGCTCGGGGTCGTCGCTGTGCGGGTTCACCGAGAACGGCGTGCACGGCCCGTCGTCGCCTCCGAGCACGGCCACCGCACCGGGCACCTCCAGCGCCGCCCCCGGTGCGATCGTCACCTCGGCGTGCGGGCTCGCGCTCGTGAGGAGGAGGCCGACGAGGTGGCCCCTCGGGGCTGCGTCC
>JAODBM010000101.1 GCA_025463985.1 Acidimicrobiales bacterium | reverse complement strand
CAGATTTCGGTGGCTATAGCGGTGGGGTCACACCCGTTCCCATCCCGAACACGGAAGTTAAGCCCACCTGCGCCGATGGTACTTGGGAGGAGACTCCCTGGGAGAGTAGGTCGCCGCCGGATTTCTCTGCGAAGGGCCCCGCTTCGGCGGGGTCCTTCGTCGTTTTCCCGCTCGGCTTCGCGGGTCGCATTGACCCTGGTCAGAGCCGCGATTCGGTGGAGTAGTGTCGCCTCATGCCCCCCGCTGATGGCCGGTCCTCTCGTCGACCGTCGCGCCGCCAGGGCCCGGCCGCTCCCGGCCCGGCGCGAGCCGGTGGAGCCGGTGGCAAGGCATCGGGCCGCGGTCGTCCACAGCCCGGCGCCGGTCCATCCGGGCCGGCCGACCGCGCAGCTCGATCCTCGGGTGGGGCCCGTGGTGCGACTGGTGGGCCGCGCCGTGCCGGCTCGGCGCCGAGCTCGGGTCGCGGCGGCTCGGGCAGTGGTCGCCGCAGCGCTCCCGCGGCCACCCCGCCACGCGAGGCAGGCCCGAAGAGCTGGGGTGCGCTGGCGCGGCGCGGTGCCGGCCGATTGGCCGAGGAGGGCGACGCCGCCCGCGACACCGTCGGCGCGGCACCGCCGGCGCGACGCTCCAGCGCGGAGTTCGAGCCCGAGCGATGGGAGCGGGTCGAGGACGTCCGCAAGGAGGCGTCCCAGGCCGTGGGGCGTGGGCGCGCCGGCAACCGGACGGCGCGAGATGAGCCCAAGACGTCGTCGGCAGCAGAGAACCGGGGCCGTCCCCGGCGGCGGACGCCCGGGGGAGTGCGCGCCGTTGCCGAGACCGAGCTCGCCCGGTCCCTGTCGCCGACGCGGGCCGCGCGCGCCGAGCTGCGCCTCCGCGACGCCGCCCGGGCCTACGAGCATGAGCGTTACGACGAGGTCCGGCGCCTGTTGAAGCCGTTGGCAGAGGAGGCGCCAACCGTCGCCGCCGTGCGCGAGCTCCTCGGCCTCGCGTACTACCGCATGGGGCGTTGGAAGGACGCCGTTCGCGAGCTCGAGCAGTTCAGGGACCTGACCCGCTCCACCGAACAACATCCGGTCCTTGCCGACAGCTACCGGGCGCTGCGCCGGTGGAAGGCCGTCGACGAGCTGTGGGACGAGCTACGGGAGGCGTCGCCGGCCGCAGATCTCGTGGCCGAGGGTCGCATCGTCGCTGCGGGCTCGCTCGCCGACCGCGACCGTCTCGGTGACGCGATCCGGCTGCTCGAGCGCAGCCGGCGTCCCGTGAAACGGCCGCAGGTGCACCACCTGCGGCAGGCGTACGCGCTGGGGGATCTCTACGAACGCTCCGGCGACGTGGCACGAGCCCGCGAGCTGTTCCGTTGGGTGGCGCGCGAAGAGCCCGAGTTCGCGGACGCTGCCGACCGCGCCCGTTCGCTCGCCTGACCCGACGTCCGGCCGCACCCTGCGGTCTGCTCAGCGGCTCGATCAGATCGGCGCGCGTCGGCGCGGAAGGCGCCCTTGGCTGTCCCACCCCCTGGGTACGGTGCAGTCAGCTTCCCCCGCCCACTCCCGATCCGCACGAGGTGCGCGATGAACGTGGTGATGTTGCAGGGAACGCTGTTGCGGGCTCCGGAGATGCGCGTGCTGAAGTCGGGCCATCAGTTCGTGGCCTATGAGCTGCGCATCGAGCGATCCGACGGCCCGGTCGACACGGTGCCGGTGGTATGGGTCGATGCTCCGGCTCGGGCGCTCACCTTGGAGGCCGGTGCATCGGTCGTCGTCACCGGCCGGGTGCGGCGTCGGTTCTTCCGCGCTGCCGGAGCCACCGCCAGCCGGACCGAGGTGGTCGCCACGGAGGTCGTCCTGGCCCGTCAGCGCAAGCGCGTGCAGGCCGCGCTCGAGCGGGCACGTGCTGGCATGGCTGCGCCGACCGAGCCGCAGCCGTGAGGCCGCCCACGGGTGTGACGACCGCCAAGGGCGCCGCCTACGCTGCGTCCATCCGCCGCCCTGCGCAGGCGGTCCCGAGCCTGAGGAGTGAACCCACCCGTGGACATCCAGAGCCTGCTTGGCGACGAAGCCGAGAGCCTGCTGACCTACGAGTCGAAGGGCATCCCGAAGGAAGACCTCGTGCTTCCCGGGCCGGACTTCGTCGAACGGGTCCTCATCCAGAGCGACCGCACGCCTCAGGTGCTGCGCAGCCTCCAGTCGCTCTACGACCACGGCCGATTGGGCGGCACCGGCTACGTCTCGATCCTGCCGGTCGACCAGGGCATCGAGCACTCGGCGGCGGCGTCGTTCGCGCCGAACCCGAAGTACCTCGACCCAGTGAACATCGTCGAGCTCGCGATCGAAGGCGGCTGCAATGCCGTCGCCACCACCTTCGGCGTGCTGGGCATCGTGGCGCGGCGGTACTGCCACCGCATCCCGTTCATCGTGAAGCTCAACCACAACGAGCTGCTCACGTTGCCGAACAAGTTCGACCAGGTGATGTTCGGTTCGGTCGAGCAGGCGTACGACCTCGGCGCCGCGGGTGTTGGCGCCACCATCTACTTCGGCTCAGACGAGGCCACCCGACAGCTGCAGGAGGTGAGCGAAGCGTTCGCCGCCGCGCACGAGCTCGGCATGTTCACGGTCCTCTGGTGCTACCTGCGCAACCCCGAGTTCAAGCAGGCCAAGATCGACTACCACGTCGCCGCGGACCTCACCGCGCAGGCCAATCACCTCGGGGTCACGATCGGCGCCGACATCATCAAGCAGAAGCTTCCCGAGAACAACGGTGGCTTCAACGCCTTCAAGGGCTATGGCAAGACCTCGCCGATCGTCTACGAGAAGCTCACCACGGACCACCCGATCGACCTCACCCGCTGGCAGGTGGCGAACTGCTACATGGGGCGGATCGGGCTGATCAACAGCGGCGGCGCCTCGTCGGGAGACAGCGATATGGCGGAGGCCGTGCGCACGGCGGTGATCAACAAGCGAGCCGGCGGGCTGGGGCTCATCAGCGGCCGAAAGGCATTTCAGCGGCCCACCGCGGATGGCATCGCGCTGTTGAACGCGATCCAGGACGTATACCTCGACCCCGCCATCACGGTGGCCTGAGGCGGTCACCTCCGAGCGCAGGAGCACCGCGGCCGGTCTTCGGGGCGCACGATTCGCGAGGCCTTCGTCGCGGGGTCGACCTGTCGTGCCTCTTGCATGGATACCCTGACCGGGCAACGAGAACGAGGGGGCGACGTGGCCGACCTTGAAATACCTCCTACGGGAGCGGTCGATCTCGACCGAGTGATCATCCGCTTCGCGGGTGACTCGGGCGATGGCATGCAGCTGACGGGTGATCGCTTCACCAGTGCCAGCGCAGTCTTTGGCAACGACCTGCTCACGCTGCCGGACTTTCCCGCCGAGATCCGGGCACCGGCCGGCACCGTCGCTGGGGTGTCCGCCTTCCAGGTGCACATCTCGGATCACGAGATCACGACGCCGGGCGACGAGCCCAACGTGCTCGTCGCGATGAACCCCGCGGCCCTTCGGTCCGAGCTCGGGCGCTTGGCTGTCGGCGGCACCGTCATCGTGAACACCGACTCGTTCGACGAGCGCAACCTGACCAAGGCGGGCTACCGGTCCGATCCGCTGACCGACGGCACGCTCGATCGGTATTCGGTCTACGAGGTGCCGATGACGTCGCTCACGAAGGACGCGGTCGCCCCGCTCGGGGTGAAGCCGCGTGACGCGGAGCGATCGAAGAACTTCTTTGCGCTCGGCCTGTTGAGCTGGATGTACACGCGCCCGCTCGAGCCGACGCTGCAGTGGATCGAGGAGAAGTTCGGCAAGCGTCCCGAGGTGGCCGAGGCCAACCGCACGGCGTTTCGGACCGGCCACGCGTTCGGCGAGACGGCCGAGCTGTTCGACCACCCGTACACGGTGAAGCCCGCGGTCCAGACCCCGGGCACCTACACCAGCATCAACGGCAACACCGCGCTGGCCTGGGGGCTCATCGCCGCCAGCCAGCTGGCCAAGCTGCCGATGTTCCTCGGGTCGTATCCGATCACGCCGGCGTCCGACATCCTCCACGAGCTCTCGAAGCACAAGAACTTCGGCGTGCGCACGCTGCAGGCCGAGGACGAGATCGCCGGCATCGGTGCGGCGCTCGGCGCGGCGTTCGGGGGCCATTTGGGGGTCACCACGACCAGCGGACCGGGTATCGCCCTGAAGTCCGAGACCATGGGCCTCGCCGTCAGCCTCGAGTTGCCGTTGCTGATCATCGACATCCAGCGCGGTGGTCCGTCGACCGGCTTGCCGACCAAGACGGAGGCCGCCGACCTGCTGCAGGTGATGTATGGCCGGCATGGCGAGTCACCGATCCCGATCGTTGCGGCCTTTGCGCCCTCGCACTGCTTCTTCGCAGCCATCGAAGCCGTGCGCATCGCGCTCAAGTACCGCACGCCGGTGGTGCTGCTCTCCGACGGCTACCTGGCCAACGGCTCGGAGCCGTGGCGGCTCCCGAACTTGGCCGATCTGCCCGACATCTCGGTGGCGTTCGCGACCGAGACGAACCACGTGTCAGCCGAAGGCGAGCCGGAGTTCTGGCCGTACCTCCGAGATCCCGACACGCTGGCGCGTCCGTGGGCCGTCCCCGGCACCCCCGGGCTCATGCACCGCATCGGCGGCATCGAGAAGCAGGACGGCTCGGGCAACATCAGCTACGAGCCCGCGAACCACGAGCGCATGGTGCACCTGCGCGCCGACAAGGTCGCGGGGATCGCGAACGACATCCCGCTCCTCGACGTCCACGGTGACGTGGACGATGGGGAGATCCTGGTCCTCGGCTGGGGCTCGACATGGGGCGCGATCGACGGCGCGGTCAACCGGTGCCGGGCGCGGGGCCAGAAGGTCGCCCGGGCACATCTCGTGCACCTCAACCCGTTCCCGCCCAACCTCGGGGAGATCCTGCGCCGCTACCCGCGGGTCCTCGTGCCCGAGCTCAACCTCGGCCAACTCGTGAAGCTCGTGCGGGCCGAGTTCCTCGTCGATGCCCGGTCATACACCAAGGTCCAAGGCGTGCCCTTCACCGCCGGCGAGCTCGAGGCCGCCATCCTCAAGGAGCTCGGCGCATGATCACCACCCCGGAGCAACACCATGACTGACCTCACCGCCACCGCGGCCAAGGACTGGGCCAGCGACCAAGAGGTTCGGTGGTGTCCAGGCTGCGGTGACTACGGCATCCTCAAGGCCGTCCAGATGCTCATGCCTGACCTCGGCGGTCGGCCCGAGAACACCGTGTTCATCTCGGGCATCGGCTGCGCCGCCCGCTTCCCGTACTACATGAACACCTACGGCATGCACAGCATCCATGGGCGGGCGCCGGCCATCGCGACGGGCTTGGCCATGGCCCGCGACGATCTCGACGTCTGGGTGGTCGGGGGCGACGGCGACATGTTGTCGATCGGCGGCAACCACCTGATCCATGCGCTGCGCCGCAACGTCAACCTCACGATCCTGTTGTTCAACAACCAGATCTACGGGCTCACCAAGGGCCAGTACTCGCCCACCAGCGAGGTCGGCAAGGTCACGAAGTCGACCCCGTTCGGCTCGCTCGACCAGCCGTTCAACCCCGTGAGCGTCGCGCTCGGCGCCGAAGCGAGCTTCGTCGCCCGGACGCACGATCTCGACCGTGCCCACATGATCGAGACGTTCCGCCGGGCTCGCGAGCACCGTGGGGCGGCGCTGGTCGAGATCTATCAGAACTGCAACGTCTTCAACGACGGTGCCTTCGGCGCGATCACATCACGCTCGGCACGCGACGAGATGCTGATCCCGCTCGTGCACGGTCAAGCGATCCGCTTCGGCAAGGAGCGCGAGAAGGGCGTGATGATCGACGGCCAGGGTCGAGCGCTCATCGTCAAGGTGCGCGATGTGGGCGAGGAAGCGATCCTCGTGCACGACGAGACCCGCACCGAGCCCGGCCTGGCGTTCCTGCTGTCACGACTGTCGAGCGGACCCACCGAGCCGACCCCGGTCGGCGTGTTCCGGGCGGTGCCGCGGCCCGACTACGGCGGCGAGACCAACCGCCAGCTGGCCGCCGCGCAGGATAAGTCCGGCCCTGGCGACCTGTCCTCGCTCTTGCACAGCCGCCCCACGTGGGACGTCGCCTGACTGACATGAGCGGCTGAGGGCGTTGCCTTTGGGGTGCGCGCCCCATCCGTCCCTTGACGGGACCGACGGCCAGCTCAGGGTGCGCCGGTCGCCGGCTCGTCCAGGCTGCGGAACACGATCCCGGTCTTGGGCTTGGGATGGAAGAACGTGGTCTTCGGTGGCATGCGCTCGCCCCGGCGGGCGTTCGCGTCGATCTGCGCCACCGTCGCCGGCCGGAGGAGCACGCCGTACTGCGCCTCTCCGGTTGTGACCGCCTGTTGCACCCGGTCGGTGCCGTGCTGATACGTGAGCTCGTGGGTCGGGAGGTGACCGAGCACGCGATCGAGGCGGGCGCTGTCGAGGTCGGGCACGCCGTCGAACGCGGCGGGGTCGACCCGTAGGAGCGTCGCCTGGCCGCGCTCATCGACGAGCGCCATGGCGCCGGCCTCCGCCATGCGGCCCAACACCTCGCCATCGGCGACCGCGGCGGCGTCGACCTCGCCGGCGGGGACCAAGCCGTGCGCAGCCACCGCAGCGGCCAGGTCGAAGCCCGGCGGGAGCCCCCGCAGGAGGCGATGGATGGGTCGCACGGTGAGCTCGTCGTCGGCCAACTCCACCACGAAGCACATCGTGGCGTCGGCGGCACCGCCGGTCCCATCGGTCTCGCGGCGCTCGTCGCGGTAGGCGAGCGACGTCTCGTAGCGGTGGTGGCCGTCGGCGATCACGACGGGGGCGCTGGCGACCGCGGTTGAGATCGCGGCCATGCGGTCGGGGTCGTCGAGCCGCCAGACCTCGTGGGTCACGCCATCGTCGTCGACCCAGGCCTGGTCGGGAGGATCGCCGGTCACCAGCAGCTCCGACAGCCCCGCCGCCAACGACAAGCCCCAGACGGCGGACAGGTTCGCCCGGGCGCCGCGCAAGAGATCGAGCCGATCGCTCTTCGCCTTGGGCGTGGTGTGCTCGTGGGGAAGGATGTCGCCCTCGTCGGGCCGCGAGAGCGTGAGGGCGCCGATGACGCCGAGCGTGTGCGCCGGCCGTCCGAGGTCGTCGATGTAGCCGGTGCGGTAGACGGTGAACGTCGGTGCTAGGTCCTCGATCAGCGTTCCGTCGGCCAACCACGACCGGAGCTGGCGGCCGGCGGCGTCGTACCGGTCGGCACCGTCGGCCTCGACGGGCAGATCGATGACGACGGCGTTGGACGGGCTGCGAGCCACGAGCGAGGCCCGATCGTCCGCGGACAGCACGTCGTAGGGCGGCGCCGTCACATCCTCCGGGGCGAACCGCCGGGGGTCGTAGCGGAGGCCAACGAACGGCTCGAAGCGGGGCACGTCTCCTTTGCTAGCAGGTCCCCCGGACCGCCCTCGACGGCATCGGATCGAGGACGAGCGCCGACGCTCGCGCGGGTCGGCCCGAGGCCGGCGCAGCTCCCATCGCCGCCCGGCATTCGGTGACGGAGCGTCCCGAAATTGTTTTTTCGAACACACACAGTGGCGAAGATCGGGTTTGATCACCTATGCTCACGCCGGGTGGTTCCGAACAGTGCGGGGGACGAAGTCATGAGAACACGGGCACGCCGGGTGGCGGTTGCGGCGGTGCTCGCCGCCATGTTGGCGGCGGCGTTGCCTGCGGCGGCGAGCTCGGACTACCAGCCGGTGCCGCTCCCGGGCTGGCAGATGGACGGCCAGACCTACGCCGTCGTCTCGACCGGCTCGGTGGTCTACGTCGGCGGATCCTTCAGCCGCGTGACCGCCCCGGACGGTTCGGTCACGCCGCGGGCCAACCTGGCGGCGTTCGACCTGAACACCGGCGCCCTGCTCACGAGCTTTCGTGCGGACGCCAACGGGTCGGTTCGCAGCCTGGTCACCGATGGCACCACGCTCTGGGTCGGGGGCTACTTCTCGACGATCGCCGGGGCGGCCCGCCAGCGGCTCGCCGCGGTCGACGGGGCGACCGGAGCCGTTCGCAGCGGCTTCCGGGCCGACGCGAACGCGCCGGTGTTCGGGCTGGATCTCCGGGCCGGCCGGCTGTTCGTGGGCGGAGCGTTTCGCACGGTCAATGGCGCCACCCGCACCTACGCGGCGGCAGTGGCCCCGGCCACGGGTGTGCTGAGCGCCTTCGCGCCGACTCCCGACACCACGGTGAACGGGATCCGCGCCGACGCCACCGGCTCGCGGGTCTACCTCGGCGGCAACTTCGCCACGGTGGGTGGCCAACCGCACGTGGGCCTCGCCGCGGTCGACGGCAGCACCGGCGCCGTGCTGGGCATCACGTTCACCCACACGTATCCGGCGGTGTTCGGCGTCGACCTCGAGCCCAGCGGCCAGCGGGTGTTCGCTGCGGTCGGCGGCTCGGGGAACCAGGCCGCCGCCTTCGACACGGTCACCGGGGCTCGGATCTGGTCGCAGCGCGCCGATGGCGACACGCAGGCGATCTCGTATGCGAACGGCACGCTGTACTTCGGCTTTCACGAGGGCTTCGGGGGCGACACGACGGTGCGCCTGCTGGCGGCCGACGCGGTCACGGGCGCCATCGACCCCGCATTCCGGCCCACGTTCGACCGGTTCTGGGGGATCCGGGCTCTCGCGGCCACGCCTGCGGGCTTGCTGGGCGGCGGCGACTTCGCGCTGGTCAGCGGTGTGAACGTCGGCGGCCTGGTCCGCTTCCCGCTGCGGCCGCCGCCGGCGACCACCACGACCACGACGTCGCCCACCACGACCTCGACCTCGACCTCGACCACGACGACGTCCACCACCACGAGCACCTCGACGACCACGACCACGGCGCCGGCGGGCGGGCCGGTGACGTACCTCGGCACCAGGTCGATCTGGCGCTACCAGGCGTCGGAGGTCGCGGCGGCGGCGACGTGGGCGGCGCCCGGCTTCGACGACTCCACCTGGGCGCAGGGACCGTCACAGCTCGGGTTCGGCGACGGTGACGAGGCCACCGTGGTGCCGGGCGGCTCGCCCAACCGGTTCCCGACCATCTACTTCCGCACCACCTTCACCGCCGGCAAGGCGCCTACCTCGATCAACCTTGCGCTGCTGGCCGACGACGGTGCGGCCATCTACGTCAACGGAGTCGAGGTCGTCCGCGACAACCTGCCGGCGGGCGCCTTGTCCTACGGCACGTTGGCCAGCAGCAACCGGTCGGGCGCGGCCGAGAGCCTGTTCCGCTCGTTCACCGTCGACCCCGCCATCGTGACGCCCGGCCTCAACACGGTCGCCATCGAGGTGCACCAGGACTCGCTCGGATCGTCCGACCTGAGCATGGACCTCCGTCTGAGCGGCGTCACGCCGGCCTGACCGGCCCCCCGGCCGGCTCCAGCGGGTCTGCCATGATCGCCCGATGGCCTGGGTGATCGACCTCGACGGTGTGGTGTGGCGTGGCGACGTTGCCCTGCCCGGCGCCGCGGAGGCCGTGGCCAAGCTTCGGGCCGCGGGGGAGCAGGTCGTGTTCGCCACCAACTTCTCGTTCAGCCCCGTCCGCGAGCTGGAGGCCAAGCTGGCGTCCATGGGCATCCCGCCCGAGGGCGCGGTGGCAACATCGGCGATGGCCGCGGCCCGGCTGGTCGAGCCGGGCGAGCGGGCGCTGCTGCTCGGCGGACCGGGAGTGCGAGAAGCGCTCGAGGAGCGCGGGATCGAGGTCGTCACCGACGGGGACGCCGACGTGGTGGTGGTCGGGTGGCACCGCGACTTCACCTACGAGCGGATGACCGTGGCGATGCGGGCAGTCCGCGGCGGTGCCCGGCTGCTGGCGACCAACGACGACGCGACCTTTCCCAGCGCAGATGGGTTGCTGCCTGGCGGCGGTGCGATCCTGGCCAGCATCGAACGGGCGGCCGGGGTCACGGCCACGGTGGCGGGCAAGCCCTACGCACCCACGGTGGCCGACCTCCTCGAGCGCTGCGGTCCGACCGGCACGATGGTGGGCGACCGGCCTGACACCGACGGGCGGTTGGCGCGGGCGCTCGGCTACCGGTGGGCCCTGGTGCTCAGCGGGGTCACGACCGCGGACGACCTCCCGGTCGATCCCGCGCCCGACGTCGTCGCCGCCACGCTGGCGGAGCTCGTCGACCAGGAGCTGCGCGTCTGAGGCCGGTCCGACCCCCCGGCGTCAGTCATCCGAGGCAGAAATTGCCTGGTGCAAACTTTTGCAAGCAAAATGCTCACTGCCGTATGGTGGTGGGCATGGCTCAAGACAATGTCCTCAAGCGCTACCTCGATGCAGGCATGGCGTTCACCCAGCTCACGCAGGCTCGTGCCGAGTCGATCGTGAAGGACCTCGTGAAGGCCGGCGAGGTGCAGACCGAGCAGGCGCAGGCCACGGTGGCCGAGCTGGTCGAGCGCAGCCGCAAGAACACCGAGAAGCTCTTTGAGCAGGTGCGGGCTGAGGTGCGCGATCAGGTCAACAACCTCGGCCTCGTGACCCGCACAGACCTCGCCCGGATCGAGCGCACGCTCGCCTCCCTCCTCGGGTCGAGCAAGTCGACCCCGGCGCCCGCCAAGGCGGCACCCGCCAAGAAGGTTGCGGCGAAGAAGGCTCCCGCCAAGAAGGCTGCGGCGAAGAAGGCACCCGCCAAGAAGGCTGCGGCGAAGAAGGCACCGGCGAAGAAGGCCGCCGCCAAGAAGGCCGCAAGCTAGGTCAGGGCCACGGCCGCTCGTCGGCGTCTCGACCTCGAGCTCGTCCGGCGCGGCCTTGTCCCCAGCCGCGAGCAGGCCCGGGACGCCATCGAATCTGGCCAGGTCCTGGTCGGAGGATCGGTCGCCGACAAGCCGGCGCGGCTGGTGGGCTCGAACGAGCCGATCCGGCTCGTCGGCCCGCGGCCCCGCTTCGTCGGCCGGGGGGGCACCAAGCTCGCGAGCGCGCTCGAGCGGTTCCCGCTCGACGTCTTGCACAAGCGCGCCCTCGATGCCGGGTCGTCGACCGGCGGCTTCACCGACTGCCTCTTGCAGCACGGCGCGGCGCACGTCATCGCCGTCGACGTCGGCCGCAACCAGCTGCACGAGCGGTTGCGGCGCGACACCCGGGTCGAGGTGCGCGAGCGCACCAACATCCGCGACCTGACCGCCGACGCGATCGGCGGCGCGGTGCCGGTCGTCGTCGCCGACCTCTCGTTCATCTCGCTGCGCACGGTGGCCGACGCGCTCCTCGGCCTGGCCGCACCGGGCGCCGATCTGGTCCTGCTCGTGAAGCCGCAGTTCGAGGCGGGGCGGGCCGAGGCGTCCAAGGGAAAGGGCGTCATCGACGACCCCGAGGTGTGGGCGCGGGTGCTGATCGAGGTGGCAAGCGCGCTCGCGGGGCGAGGAGCCGCGATCATGGGGGCCATGGCCTCACCGCTACGAGGAGCTGACGGCAACGCAGAGTTCCTCCTGCACGCACGCGCCCCGGGCGCCGACGTCGAGCCGCCGCCCCTCGAACCGCTCGTGGCGGCGGCCGTCACCGAGGCGATGGCGGGGCCGACCGGCCCGGCCGAGGTCGGTTGAATGGCCAACGTCGCCCTGTTCGTGCATCGAGACCGACAGCAGGCCATCCATCTGGCCTACGACATCGCCGCCTGGCTCGAGGCGCGCGGTCACCACGCCCGGCTGACCGGGGCCGACGCCGACCGGATCGAGCGGCCGGAGCTGTCGCGACCCGAGGACCGGCTCATCGAGGGCCTCGACCTGGTCGTCGCGATCGGCGGCGACGGCACCATGCTGCGCGCCGTGCGCCGGGCCGCCGAGCACGACGTGCCGGTGCTCGGCATCAACGTCGGCCAGCTCGGCTACCTGACCGAGGTCGAGCCCGCCCGCTGGGAGGACGCGCTCGGGCGCTTCCTGGGCGGCGACCACGACATCGACGAGCGCATGCTGCTCGCGGTGGCGATCGAAGCGCCGGCGTTCCCCGCCGTCGAGCTGGGCCACCTCGTGCTGAACGAGGTCGTCCTCGAGAAGGTGTCGATGGGGCACACGGTGCGCTTGGAGGTGACGCTCGACGGTGACTTCTTCACCGACTACGTCGCCGACGGCCTGATCGTGGCCACGCCGACGGGCTCGACCGCCTACGCCCTCTCGGCCCGCGGGCCCATCGTCGCCCCGCAACACCGTGCGCTCATGCTCACGCCGGTGTCGCCACACATGCTGTTCGACCGCACGCTCGTCCTCGATCCGCAGACGATCGTGCGGCTGGCGGTCCAAGGTGAGCGCCCGGCCGCGCTGTCGCTCGACGGCCGCAACGTGGGGACGCTCGAGCCGGGCGCCGCGATCACCTGCACCGCCGCCCCCCGCCCGGCCCGCCTGGTCACCTTTGGCGGCCGCAACTTCCACAGCATCCTCAAGGCCAAGTTCGGGCTCAACGACCGATGAACGAGCGATGAGCGAGCGCAGCGCAGCGCGCGGGCAGCTGCTGGAGCTGGCGGTGACGGACTTGGGGGTGATCGATCAGATCCGGCTCGTGTTCGGGCCGGGGATGACCGCGCTGACCGGCGAGACCGGGGCCGGCAAGACGCTGCTCGTCGGGGCCATCGAGCTGCTGGTGGGCGGGCGGGCCGACCCGACGCTGGTGCGGCCGGGCGCGGCCGAGGCCGTGATCGAGGGGCGCTTCGAGCTCGACGGCGAGGAGATCGTGCTGACCCGGGTGATCGCGAGCGAGGGGCGCTCGCGGGCGTACGTCAACGGTCGGATGGCGACCGTGGCGGCGCTGGCCGAGCACGGCACGGCGCTGGTCGACCTGCACGGGCAGCACGCGCACCAGTCGTTGCTGTCGGCTGCCGTCCAGCGTGAGGCGCTCGACCGGTTTGGGGACGTGGACCTCGGACCGTTGCGCAGAGCGCACGCCGAGGTCCGGCGGCTCGACGACCAGTTGGCCGCCCTAGGCGGCGACGCCGGAGCGCGGGCGCGAGAGATCGACCTGCTCCGGTTCCAGCTGACCGAGCTCGACGCCGCGGCCGTCGGTGACCCCGACGAGGACGCGCGCCTCGACGCTGAAGAGGATCGCCTGGCCGATGCCGTCGCTCACCGGGCCGCGGCGCTCAGCACCGCCGAGTCGCTCACGGGCGACGGAGGCGCGTTGGACGCGGTCGCCGCCACCATCGCGGCGCTCGACGGACGCCAGCCGTTCGCGGACGCGGTGATCCGCCTGCGGTCGGTCAGCGCCGAGCTCGGCGACGTGGCGGGCGAGGTGCGCGCCACCGGCGAGGGGATCGAGGAGGATCCGGGCCGGCTCGAGTCATTGCGCGGGCGGCGACAGCTGCTGAGCGAGCTGCGCCGGAAGTACGGCACGGCCGCGATCGACTCGGCGACGGCAGGCACCAGGGCGGGGACGCTCGCCGACGTGCTCGCCTATCAAGCCGACGCAGCCGCCCGGCTCGAGCTGCTGGAGCAGCACGACGAGCGGGCGGCGGCGATCGATCGTGACCGGGCCGCCGCGGTCGACGCCGAGCACCGGGCGGCCGCGAAGGTCGCGGCGCAGCGGCGGGCGGCGGCGCCCGAGCTGGCCGCGGCTGTCGTCCGGCATCTGCACGAGCTGGCCATGCCGAAGGCCCGGCTGGAGGTCGTGGTCGAGGGCCGCGACCCGGGCGACGACGTGCGGTTCCTGCTGGCCGCCAACCCCGGCACGCCCCCGCTGCCGCTCGCCAAGGTGGCGTCGGGCGGCGAGCTGGCCCGCGCGATGCTCGCCCTGCGGCTCGTGCTCACGGCCGCTCCGCCGACCCTGGTCTTCGACGAGGTCGACGCGGGGATCGGCGGCGAGGCCGCGCTCGTCGTGGGACGCGCGCTCGCCGCGCTCGGCGCGGACCACCAAGTGCTCGTCGTGACCCATCTGCCGCAGGTCGCGGCCTTCGCTGACGCTCAGGTGAACGTGGCGAAAGAGCAGCGAGGTGCTACGACGGTGGCCCGGGCGGTCACGCTTGGGGCCGACGAACGAGTGGTGGAGCTGTCCAGGATGCTGTCAGGCACGCCAGAGAGCGAGCGGGTGCGTGAAGCCGCCAGCGAGCTCCTGACGGTGGCTTCCCGCGAGCGGGGGCGCTGATGGCCCGGTCGCCCGCGGAAGCGGGCATCGCCACGGTCACGGGCGTGGCCCGGGTCGACCGGCGCACCAAGGACCTCGTGCTGCGCATCGCGCCCGGCGAGATCGCCGTGATCGACCACGAAGACCTCGACCGGGTCGCGGCCGAGACGCTCGTCGAGGCGCAGGTGGGCGCCGTCGTGAACGCAGCAGCGTCGATCTCCGGCCGCTACCCGAACCTCGGGCCGTTGCTGGTCGCCGCCGCGGGCATCCCGTTGCTGGACGCGGTCGGCGTCGACGTCATGACCGCGGTGGCCGACGGGCAGCTCGCGGTCGTCGAGGGCGGCGAGCTGAAGGTCGCCGGGCGGGCCGTGGCGACCGGTCGACGGCAGACGCTCGCGTCGCTGGAGGACGTGCTGGAGGCGTCGCGGCGGAGCATGGGCGGTGAGCTGGAGCGGTTCGCCGAGAACACGCTCAGCTACATCCAGCGGGAGGGCCACCTGCTGCTCGACGAGCCCGACCTCCCCGAGGTGCCGGTCACGTTCAAGGGCCGCCACGTGATGATCGTGGTGCGCGGCATCGAGTACAAGAACGACCTCGCCACGCTGCGCCGCAGCGGCTACCTCCAGGAGATGAAGCCCCTGCTGGTCGGCGTCGACGGCGGCGCCGACGCCCTGCTCGAGATCGGCTGCAAGCCCGACCTCATCATCGGCGACATGGACTCCGTGACCGAGCGGGCGCTGCGCTGCGGCGCGGCGTTGGTGGTCCACGGCTACGCCGACGGGCGGGCACCGGGCGCGAAGCGCCTCGACGCGCTGGGCCTCGACCACGTCGTGTTCAGGTCGGCCGGCACGTCTGAAGACATCGCGATGCTGCTGGCCTACGAGCGCGGCGCCGAGCTGATCGTGGCGCTGGGGACGCACAGCTCGATGGTCGAGTTCCTCGACAAGGGCCGCGCCGGCATGGCCTCGACCTTCCTCGTGCGGATGAAGGTGGGCCCGATCCTCGTCGACGCCAAGGGCGTGAGCCGGCTCTACGAGAACCGCGTGCGCAAGCGCGACCTGCTCGTGATGGGCCTGGCCGCGATCTTCACCCTGGTGGTCATCACTGCGGTCAGCGCCCCGATCCGCCTCGTGCTCCGCGGCCTCCTGCTCTCGTTCCGATGAGGAGCCCGTCGCCGATGAACTCCCTTTCCCCGATGAAGACGCCGCCCCGATGATCAACCTGCGCTACCACATCGTCAGCATCACCGCGATCTTCCTGGCCCTCGGCATCGGCGTGGCGCTCGGCGGCACCTTCCTCGACAACTACACCGTCGACCAGCTCAACTCGAACATCTCGAGCGCGGAGAAGCGCATCCGCAGCACCTCGGCCGAGAGTGCCCGCCTCAAGCGCCAGATCGCACTCACCGACAAGCGCGATCGGGCGCTGAGCCTGCTCGCCAGCCAGTCGCTCTTCCGCGGCAACCTCACCGGCGTGCCGGTGATGGTGATCGCGGTGGACGGCATCGACAAGGCCTCGCAGGACACGCTGCGGGCCACGCTGGCCGGGGCCGGTGCCGAGTTCATGGGGACGGTCTCGCTCACCGACAAGCTGAACCTCGACGACGCGAGCGCGGCCGATCTCGCCAAGGCGCTGAACCTGCCGTCCCCAACGGTGGCGTCGGTCCGGGCCGCGATCGCCAGCCGCCTGGCGCGGTCGCTCGTCGTGGCCGGCCTGCCGAGCCCTCGAAGCGCGCCCGGCGCGACGACCTCGACCGTGCCGGGCGCCACCACGACGTCCTCCTCGACGACATCGACGACCACGTCGACGACCACCACGACCACGACCACGACCACGCCGGCACCAACCACCAGCTCCTCGGGCTCGACCACCACGACGACCTTGCCGCCGGGCGCCAAGCGGGCGGAGCCGCCGGTGATCACCGCGTTGCGACGCGGCGGCTACCTCAACTACCAGCCGCCCGAGGGCGGTTCGTCGGACGACAAGCTGCTGACGACCGACAGCCTCCGCTACGTCGTCGTGTCGGGTCAGGGAGCCAAGGTGCCCGACGCCGACATGCTGCTCCCGATGCTCCGGGCCATGACGGCGACCAGCGGCACCGCACCGGTGGTCATGGCCTCCGCAGGCGTCGGCGACGACCCCGAGCAGACGCGCGGCCTAGCGATCACACCGATCCGCAACGACGACGTGCTGCGTCATGGCGTGAGCACGGTGGACGACCTCGAGATGTTCAGCGGCCTCGCCGCCACCGTGCTCGCGCTGCAGGACCTCGGGCGAGACGTCCATGGTCACTACGGCGTGGGTGACGGAGCCACCTCGCAGCTGCCGATCGGCCCGTGAGGCGTCCACCGCGGTCCGGGCGATCGTGACCGTCACCGCCACGGCGAGCGACTCGGCCCGCCTGGCTCGCTCCACGGCGTCGATGACGGCGCTCACGGCCGTGTCGCGCATCACGGGCTTCATCCGCATCCTCGTGGTCGCCGCCGTGCTCGGCACCACCTTCCTCGGCAACGTGTACCAGTCGGCCAACACGGTGCCGAACCTGCTGTTCGAGCTGATCGCCGCGGGCGTCTTGCAGGCGGTGCTGATCCCGACGCTCGTCGCCCAGCTCGACCGCGGCGACCAGGCCGAGGCGGAGCACGTCGCCGGCTCGGTGCTCGGGCTCAGCCTCGTGGTGCTCGGCTCGCTCGCCCTCCTCGGCGCGGCCGCGGCGCCGTTCATCGCCCGCGGCCTGTTCTCCGGGGTGCACGACCCGGCGATCCGGCACGCACAGATCCGCCTCGGCACCGTCTTCCTCTGGCTCTTCCTGCCGCAGGTCGCGATGTACGCAGCGGGCATGGTCGCCACGAGCGTGCTCAACGCCCGCGATCGGTTCGCCATCCCGGTGGTGGCTCCAGCGCTCAACAACGTGGTGGTCACGGCGGCGTACCTCTGGTTCGCGTGGCTGCGGCACGGCCAGCCTCCGTCCCTGCACCTCAACCCGCTCGAGGTGATCGTGCTCGCCGGCGGCACGACGTTCGGCGTAGTGGTCTTCTGCGGTCTGCCCGTCGTGGCCGCCGTGCGCGGGGGCTTCGCAATGCGCCCCCGGTTCGATCGCCGGCACCCCGAGGTGCGGCGCCTCGGCCGACTCGGAGCCTGGGCCGCCCTGTTCCTGGCCGTCACGCAGCTGCTCCTGGTGGTGGTGCTCCTCCTCGCCAACCGGGTCGAAGGGGGCGTGGTGGCCTACCAGGTCGCCTTCACGTTCTTCCTCCTGCCGCATGCGCTGTTCGCCCTGCCCGTGCTCACCGCCCTGTTCCCCCAGATGTCTCGCCAGGCGAGCGACCGGGACTGGGGCGGCTACGCCGGATCGATCGAGCGGGGCGTGGCGTCGATCTCCTACTTTGTGCTCCCGGCCGCGGCGCTGCTCATCGGGCTCGCGCCGCTGATCGCGCACGCCGTGCTGTTCGGCCGCACCGACGCCCGCGGCGCCAGCCAGGTGGCCGACGTCCTCATCGGCTTCGCGCCCGGCGTCTACGGCTACGGCATCTTCCTGTTCGTGAGCCGCGTGCTTTATGCGCGCGGTGACACGCGCAGCCCGGCCCTCGTGAACCTCGGCGTGGCGCTGGGTGGTGCCGTCCTGATGGTGGCCGGGTTCGCGGCCACGGACGGGACGCAGCGCGTGGCCGCGCTGGCCGGTGCGCACTCGCTGGCGTACACCGCGGGTGCGGTGGTGCTCTACCGGCTGGCCCGGCGGCGCCTGCCGGAGGGCTCCCGGCCACGTGTCGCCCGCCTCGTGGCGCCACCGCTCGCCGCGGCCGCGGCCAGCGGCGGCGCGATGTGGGCGGCGGCCAAGGCCTACGGGCATCACGCTAAGGCGGCCGACGCGCTCGCCGTCACCGCGATCGGCACCGCTGGCGGCCTGCTCTACGTCACGTTGACCGCCCTGCTCGGTGGCCCCCATCCCCGGTCGATCCTGGCCCTCGTGCGCGGGGGCAGCCGTGGCTGAGCCGCGACGCGTGCTCCAGCTCTTGGGCCCGTCGGCCGGTGGCATCCGCCGGCACGTCGCGTCGCTGAGCGACGGTCTCGAGGCTCGTGGCTGGACGGTCGAGGTGGCCGGCCCACCCGGCGTGATGGACGGCCTGCGGCCGCAGGACCACGACCTGGTCGTCCCCCGCAACCAGCATGCCGTCGGGGCCTGGCGGGAGCTGGCTCGCCTGGTGCACGGCGTCGACGTCGTGCACGCGCACGGGCTGACCGTCGGTTGGGTCGCGGCGCTCGTCGTCCGCCGGCCGCCGCTCGTGGTCACCGTCCACAACCTCGTGCTGCGCGAGGCCGAGGGACGGGCGGCGCAGGCCCTGCGCCGGCTCGAGGGCCGGCTCCCCGCACGCGTCGACCGCACCATCGTGATCTCCGACGAGATGGCCCGGCGCTTCCAGGGCGTGCCCGGCGCCGATCGCATCACGGTCATCCCGCCGGCCGGCCCGGTGCCCAGCGTGCGGCGGCCAGCCGCAGCCGTGCGGGCCGAGCTGGAGGTGCCGGACGGCGTGCCGCTCGTCGTGCTCGTCGGGCGCCTGCACCCGCAGAAGGACGTCGGCAGCCTGCTGGAAGCCACCCGCATGCTGCTCGACCGCGGCGTCGAGCTGCGGGTCGCCGTGGTCGGCGACGGGCCCGAAGGCGACGCGCTGCGCCGGCGCGCCGCCGACCTCCGGCTCGACGAGGTCGTCAGGTTCACCGGCGCCCGCGACGACGCCTCCGACTTCCTCGCCGCGGCCGATGTGGTGGCCATGTGCTCGATCTGGGAGGGGTTCGGGCTCGTCGTGTCCGAGGCGCTGCAGCTGGGCCGCCCGCTGGTCGCCACCGCGGTCGGGCCGGTGCCGCGGATGGTGATCGACGGCGAGACCGGCCGGCTGGTGCCGCCGTCGCGCCCCAACCGGCTCGCCGACGTGATCGGCGAGCTGCTCGACGATCCGGCCGCGGCCCGCCAGCTGGGTGCCCAGGGCGCGGCGCACATCGCCGCTACGTTCAGCGCCGATGCCCTGATCGACCGCGTGGTCGGGGTCTACGACCAAGCCCTGGAGAACCGATGATCGCTGGCGCCCGGACCGGACGCCCGAGACCTGTCCGATCACCACGGGTGCGGCGGCTGCTGTTCGCCACGGTGGCCCTGGCCGCTCTCCTCGGCCAGGCGCCCGCCGCCAGCGCGGCCGCCGGCGGGTCGACCGCCCGGTCGCCATCGTCGGCCGGCCGTCCGCCGGGGCGGGTGCTGATCGTGACGATCCCGCGCCTCGGTTGGCGCGACGTCGTCACCCAAGACCTGCCCAACCTCAAGCGGTTCCTGTCGCACGCCGCGATCGGTGACCTGAGCCTGCGCACGATCGGGCCGCGCACCGCCCTCGGCGCCGCCTACGCCACCATCGGCGCCGGCAACCGCGCCGGCGCGCTCGAGCTCGACGCCGGCCGCGTCCTCGGCCCCACGGAGCGCTTCGAGGACGGCAGCGCGGCGGCGTCGTTCCTGCGCCGCACGGGCATCGACGGCACCCATGCCGCCGCGCTCCACCTCTCGATCACCTCGATCATCGGCACCAACAACGCGCTCCTCTACGGCGCAGTCCCCGGCGCGTTCGGCACCGCGCTCACGCAGGCCGGGTGGCACACCGCGGTGATCGCCAACGCGGACGCCGACGTCCAGGGCGTCCCCAACCCCAACGCCCCCACCGGCGAACCCCGACCGACGTCGGGCTCGAGCGGGTCGTCCGAAGTCACGCCCACCCGCAACACCGCCGACCCGCTCGGCGGCGAGAACCGGCCCGCGGCCCTCGCGGTGATGGGTCAGACCGGCGTCGTCGAGAAGGGCGACGTCACCCGCGCGCTGCTGACCCGCGACGCCGCCTCCCCGTTCGGCATCCGCCTCGACTCGACGCAGGTGCTGGGCACCCTCGATCACGTGTGGACGGCCAAGACGGTCGGGCTCGTGGAGCTCAGCGACCTCGAGCGCTTCGACCGCTACTCCTCGTTCGCCACCAGCCATCAGGACCAGCTCATGCGCCGACGGGCACTGCAGCTCGGCGACGTCCTGCTCGGGCAGGTCCTGCAGCGCACCACCCCCGACGACCTCGTGATCGTGATGTCGCCCGCCGCCGGACGCGCCGGCGAGGAGCCCACGCCCTTCGCCATCCGTGGGCCGGGCTTCGACTCGGGCGTGCTGCACAGCGGCACCACCCGCCGCGACGGCTACGTGACGCTGCCGGACATCGCGCCCACCGTCCTCGACCAGCTGGGCGTGAAGGCCCCCCCGTCGATGAACGGCACCAAGATCAGCGTCACCGGCAGCGGCAACACCAGCCGCACCCGCTACAGCCAGTTCGTGGCCTGGAACAAGGTCACCAAGTTCCGCGACGGCATCGCCGGACCCATCGGGAGCTGGTACCAGGCGTTCGAGGTCATCGGCTGGGTGCTGGCCGCCATCGCGCTCACGCAGTACCGGCGGCTGCGCCCCGCGGCCGGCTTCCTGGCGTTGAGCACCATCGCCCTGCCCCCGCTCGCGTTCCTCTCGGGCTACTTCCGCTACGACCGGCTCGGCCGCAGCGGCTACACCGGCCTGCTGTTCCTCGCGACGGCCGCACTCGTCGGCCTGGCCGTCCTCGTCGGTTGGCGCCTCGCGGGTGCGGACCAGCGTCGGCGCGCCCTCTTCCCGCCGCTGCTTCTGGTCGCGCTCAACTTCGTCGTCCTCATCGGGGACGTGGTCGTGGGCGGCGGCCGCGGTCAGATCAACACGGTGTTCGGCTACTCGCCGGTGGTGGCCGGGCGGTTCGCCGGCTACGGCAACACCGCGTTCGCGCTGCTGGCCACTGCCGGACTCGTGCTGGCGTGCGGCGCCTGGGCGGCGTTCGCGGGGCCCGGCAGCTCGCCCGGGCGCCGCCGCCTGCTGCTCGGCTTCGGCGCGCTGCTGTTCCTCGTGATGATCGTCGCCGACGGTCACCCGTCGCTCGGTTCCGACGTCGGCGGCGTGCTCGCGCTGGTGCCCACCGGCGCCGTGGTCCTGCTGCTGCTCCGCGGCGAGCGCCTCGGCCTGCGGTGGATCGCGGCCATCGTCCTCGGCACCGCGGTGGTCCTCGGAACGTTCGCCGCCATCGACCTCAGCCGGCCCGCCGACCAGAAGACCCACCTCGGCCGGCTGATCGAGTCGTCGACGGGCAAGAACGGCGGATCGAGCCTCAAGACCGTGCTCGACCGCAAGCTGACCGCCAACATCGACAGCGTCACCCAGTCCTCGTTCTCGCTCATCGTGCCGGCCGGCCTGCTCCTGCTCCTCTTGCTGGCCTGGCGCCGCACCGGCCTCCTCGGCTCGCTCGCCCGCGTGCCGGGCCTGCGCGCCTGCATGTGGGGCGGGCTCGTCGTCTGCATCCTCGGCGACGCCGCCAACGACTCGGGCATCACCGTGCCCGCGATGATGTTCCCGATCCTGCTGGGCTTCTTCGTCTACGTGCTGGTCGCGCTCGGCGAGGACGACGTGCCCGACCTCACCCGGCACGCGGCGACCTACGGGCCGAACTCGCCCGACGAGCCCCGGGCACAGGCGCAGGCGCAGCAGGCCGTTGCGGGCCTGGCCGGAGACGGCAGCGCGGCGGGCCGACCCGAGCCCGTGGCCCCATGAGGTTGCTGGTCTCGCTGGCGCTCGGCGCCATCGTCGCCGCGTGCACCTGGAGGGCGATGGCCGACACGTTCGCCCAACCGCTGTTCGCCCGCCGCAACCATCGCGGCGTCGAGGTCCCCGTCGGCGCCGGCCTGGTCCTGGCCATCAGCGCCGTGATCGTGGAAGGGATGCTCACGGTCGCCGACGCCATCGACGGCACCGTCGCGCCGGCCGACCGGGCCGGTCGGCTGTTCGTGCTCGTGGTCGTGCTCGGCTTCTGCCTGCTCGGTCTCGTGGACGACCTCGCCGCGGCCGGTCCGCAGCGGGGCTTCCGCGGCCACGTCGGGGCGCTGTCCCGCGGCCACCTCACCACCGGTGGCCTGAAGCTGGCCGTGGGCGGCCTGCTCGCGCTGGTCGCCGCCTCGTCCACCGGTGAGCGTGGGCTCGGGCGGCTCGTCCTCTCGGCGCTCGTGATCGCGCTCGGCGCCAACCTCGGCAACCTGCTCGACCGCGCGCCGGGCCGCACGATCAAGGTGGCCCTCGTGGCCGCGATCCCGCTGTTCGCCGCCGCGTCGGCCGCCGACCGCAGCGAGCTGACGGGCGTCGCGGTGGTCGTGGGCGCCGCGCTCGGGCTGCTCGGCTACGACCTGCGCGAGCGCCTGATGCTCGGCGATGCCGGCTCGAACGTCCTCGGCGCCGCGCTCGGCGTCGGGCTCGTGCTCACCACCGAGGTGCCCGCGCGCCTCGTGGCCCTCGTCGTGCTTCTCGTCCTCAACGTGCTCAGCGAGCGCGTCTCGTTCTCCCGCATCATCGAGGCCAACGCGCCGCTGCGCGCGCTCGATCGCCTCGGCCGCCGCAACGTCGATCCGGCGCCGTGACGACCGCTCGAGTCACGGTTCCGGCCGACCATCCCGCCGCACCCGCGCGATCGCCAGGTAGGGTGTGATCCCGTGACGAAACACATCTTCGTGACGGGTGGAGTCGCAAGCTCCCTCGGCAAGGGTCTCACCGCTTCTTCGCTCGGTCGCCTGCTCAAGGCGCGAGGCCTACGGGTCACGATGCAGAAGCTCGATCCGTACATCAACGTCGACCCGGGGACGATGAACCCCTTCGAGCACGGCGAGGTGTTCGTGACCGACGACGGGGGCGAGACCGACCTCGACCTCGGCCACTACGAGCGCTTCATCGACGAGAACCTGTCGCGGGACTCCAACGCGACGACGGGCTCGATCTACTCGGCCGTGCTGGCCGCCGAGCGGCGGGGCGACTACCTCGGCCGCACCGTGCAGGTGATCCCGCACATCACCGACGAGATCAAGCGCCGCATCACGCGCCTGGCCGGCGAGGACACCGACGTGGTCATCACCGAGGTCGGCGGCACCGTCGGTGACATCGAGATCCTCCCCTTCCTCGAGGCCATCCGGCAGTTCCGCCTCGACGTCGGCCGCGAGAACGTCTGCTACGTCCACGTCACCCTCGTGCCGTTCATCGGCCCGTCCGGCGAGCAGAAGACCAAGCCCACCCAGCACTCGGTGACCGAGCTGCGCAGCCGGGGCATCCAGCCCGACGCCATCGTCTGCCGCAGCGACGCCGCGCTGTCGCACGACCTCAAGCGCAAGATCTCGAACCTGTGCGACGTGCCGGCGAGCGCGGTCGTCAACTGTGCCGATGCCAAGAACCTCTACGAGATCCCGCTCGTGCTTCACGAGGAGGGCCTCGACACCGAGGTCTGCAAGATCCTGCAGCTCGATGCCCACGTCGCCGACCTCACCGAGTGGGAGGCCCTGGTTGAACGCGTCGACGCGGCGGTCAAGCCGGTGCGCATCGGCCTCATCGGCAAGTACATCACGCTGATCGACGCCTACCTGTCGGTCGTCGAGGCCTGCAAGCACGGCGGCATCTCGCACGGCGCCAAGGTCGAGATCGAGTGGATCCAGGCCGAGGACGTCGAGGGCCTGCTGGCCGCCGGCCGCCTGCGCGACCTCGACGGCATCGTGATCCCCGGCGGCTTCGGCGAGCGCGGCGTCGAAGGCAAGGTGGCGGCCGCGACCTACGCCCGCGAGAACAACATCCCCTGCCTGGGCTTGTGCCTCGGCATGCAGGTGATGACCATCGACTTCGCCCGCAACGTGCTCGGCCTGGCCGGCGCCAACTCCTCGGAGTTCGACCCGCAGAGCCCGCACCCCGTGATCGACCTCATGGAGAGCCAGCGCGACGTCACCGAGAAGGGCGGGACCATGCGACTGGGCGCCTACGTCGCCGAGCTGCAAGAGGGCTCGATCGTGGCGCGGGCCTACGGCCACACCGTCGTGTCCGAGCGTCACCGCCACCGCTACGAGTTCAACCCGAAGTACCGCTCACGGTTCCAGGAGTCCGACCTGCGCCTGTCGGGCACGTCGCCCGACAACCGGTTGGTCGAGTTCATCGAGCTCGATGGTCACCCGTTCTGGGTCGGCACCCAGGCCCACCCCGAGTTCAAGAGCCGGCCGAACCGCGCCGCGCCCCTGTTCCGCGAGTTCGTCGGTGCCGCGCTGCGGCGGGCCGAGGGCCGGGCGCCGCACCTGTTCGACCTCGACCGTTCGACCGTCGACGGCGAGGCGCGGGACGACGGCGGGGTCCATGCCGATCCGGCCCCGTCCACGGCGCGGGCCTGACCCGGGTGGCCGGGTTCCGGCACCTTTCCGACACGCTCATCCTCGACCTCCACCGCATCCGCGTCGTGCGGGCGACGTTCGAGGCCCCCGACGGCACGACCTTCGAGCGCGACGTCATCCGCGACAAGCGGGTCGTGGCCATGGTGCCGATCCTCGACGACGGCACGGCCGTGCTGGTGCGTCAGTACCGCGGGCCGATCGACGCCGAGCTGCTGGAGATCCCCGCAGGCCTCTGTGACGTCGACGGCGAGGACGACCCGCTGGTCACGGCGCAGCGGGAGCTGGCCGAGGAGGTCGGCAAGCACGCCGCCCACCTCGAGCAGCTGGCCATGATCCACCAGACGCCCGGCATCAGCGACGAGCACGCCTTCATCTACCTGGCCACCGGCCTGACCGACGTCGACCACGACCCGCAGGGCCCCGAGGAGCAGCACATGACGATCGAGACCGTCGCCCTCGCCGACGTGCCGGCGATGATCGCCGACGGCCGCCTCACCGACGCGAAGACCATCATCGGCCTGCTGCTCGCGAGGGACCGCCTGCGCGACGGCCGGTAGGGTGCCGCGAGTGGATCCGGGGGTCGACGACGCGCTGTTGCCGATCGAGGTCGAAGAGCTGCTGACCTGGTTGCGGGTCGAGCGGGGCCGCTCCTCGAACACGCTGGCCGCCTATCGCCACGACCTGCGGGCCTACGTGGCCTGGCTGCGCGAGCGGGGGGTCGACCTCGCGGGCGTCTCGGAGTCCGACATCGAGGCCTACGTCGGCCACCTCAAGGGGCTCGAGCGGGCCCCGTCGTCGGTGAAGCGCTCCCTGGTGTCGGTGCGGTCGCTGCACCGCTTCCTCGCCGTCGAGGACGAGGCTCGGCCCGACCCGTCCGCCGAGGTCGCGGTGCCCCACGTGCCCCGCGGCCTGCCCAAGGCGCTCAGCGAGGCCGACGTCGGCCGCCTGCTCGAGTCGGTGGTCGGCGATTCGGCCGTCGCCCGACGTGACCGCGCCATCCTGGAGGTGCTCTACGGCACCGGGCTCAGGATCTCCGAGCTGGTCGGCCTGTCGCTGGCCGACGTCGATCTCGAAGCTGGCCTGCTGCGCGCGTTCGGCAAGGGGTCCAAAGAGCGCATCGTGCCCGTCGGCCGCTATGCCTCGGCCGCGCTGGTGGCCTGGTTGGCCGACGGTGGCCGACCGCAGCTCACCCCTGAGCGCTGGGCCCGCCGGGGCGACGCCGAGGCCCTGCTGCTCAACACCCGCGGCGGACGGCTCTCGCGCCAGGGTGCCTGGGGAGCCGTGCGCAAGGCGGGGGAGCGGGTCGGGCTGGCCGATCGCCTGAGCCCGCACGTGCTGCGCCACTCCTGCGCGACCCACATGCTGGACCACGGCGCCGACATCCGCACGGTCCAGGAACTGCTCGGCCACGCCTCGATCAGCACCACGCAGGTGTACACGCTCGTGTCCACCGAGCGCCTCTGGTCCGTCTACCGGGCCGCCCACCCGCGCGCTGCGCTGGCCTGACGCCAGAAACTTCTCGACCTCGGGGTCGCGCCAGGTGGGTAGCCTGAGCGCCATGTCCACCACCGACGTCTCCAAGGTGCGCGCTGACCTGGAGCACTCGCGCGACGAGCTGCGCGAGCGGCTCTCGGAGCTGACGACGGACGGATCGGCAGCGCAGGACTTCGACGATGGCTTCGCCGACTCGGCGCAGGTGGCCGCCGAGCAGGGTGAGAACGCCTCCCTCGCCGCGAGCCTCCGCGAGCAGCTGGAAGACGCCGAGACGGCGCTGCGGCGCATCGCCGAGGGCACCTATGGCCTCTGCGAGGTCTGCGGCGAGCCCATCGTCGAGGCCCGGCTCGAGGTCATGCCGGCCACCAGCCGCTGCATCAAGCACGCGTAGGCGGTCTCGGGGGTGGCGGGCGCGGGGCACCTCGTCAAGCGGTTCGCGGGCTCGCTGGTCCCTGGCGGTCCACGAGCGGCAGACGCGGCGTGGGCCGAGGAGCAGCTGTTGCCGGCCGAGGTGGAGATCTGGCGCCGGATGAGCGCCGCCGACCGGCGCCACGCGGCCGGCGTCGCCCGCCGAGTCGCGGCCGCGCTGGGGCCTGACGTCGAGCGGGCCGTGCTCGCGGCGGCGCTGCTGCACGACTGCGGCAAGACCGTGTCCGGGCTCGGCACCTACGGCCGGGTCATCGCCACGCTGTCTGCGGGGGTCGCCGGGCGGGACCAGGCCGTGGCCTGGAGCGAGACGCGCGGCTTCACCCGGCGCGTGGGCCTGTACGTCGAGCACCCGCGGCTCGGCGCCGACCTGCTCGACCTGGCCGGCAGCGATCCCGTCACCATCGCCTGGGCCCGCGAGCACCACCTGCCCGACGACGAGTGGACGGTCCCGGCGGCGGTGGGCGCCGCCCTGAAGGCCGCCGACGACGATTGAGGCCCGACCGCCTCGAACTGGGCGGGATCGGGGTCGTCCCGGCGACCGCGGCTCCGCCCACTTCCTGGACGGGGGACGGTTCAGCGGGGCAGGAGGCCGATCGCTTCCTTGGCTCGCGCCAGGACGGGGCCGGCGATCTGTTCCGCCTTCGTGGCGCCGAGCGCCAGCAGGCGGGCCGTCTCGGCCGGGTCGGCGGCCAGCTCGGCATACCGGGCCTGGATGGGCGTGAGCAGCTCGATGACCGCGGCGGCGGTGTCGGCCTTGAGCGGGCCGTACTGCGTGTAGCCCGCGGCCGCCTCCTGCGGGGTCCGGCCGGTCGCGCCACCCAGGATCGACAGCAGGTTCGAGACGCCCGGCTTGGCCTCGACGTCGTAGCGGACCTCGGCCTCGGCATCGGTGACCGCCCGCTTGATCTTGCGCTCGATCACCTTCGGGTCGTCCAGCAGCAGGATCGTGCCGGGCGCCGCGTCCTCGGACTTGGACATCTTCGAGCTCGGGTCCTGCAGGTCCATCACGCGGGCTCCGGCGATCGGCAACGTGGCCTGCGGGACCACGAAGGTCGTGCCGTAGCGGGAGTTGAACCGCTCGGCCAGGTCCCGGGCCAGCTCGACGTGCTGGCGTTGGTCGTCGCCCACCGGGACCAGGTCGGTGTCATACAGCAGGATGTCGGCCGCCATCAGCGCCGGATAGGTGAAGAGGCCACCGGACACGAACTCGCCAGCGCCCCTCGACGACTTGTCCTTGAACTGGGTCATCCGGCTGAGCTCGCCGAACGAGGCCGTGCACTCCATGAGCCAGGCCAGCTCGGTGTGCTCAGCGACGTGGCTCTGGGCGAACAGGGTGCACGCCTCGGGGTCGAGCCCGACGGCGATCAGCAGCTGGGCCAGGCGCAGCGTGGTGGCCCGCAGCTCGGCAGGATCCTGGGGGACGGTGAGCGCGTGCAGGTCGACCACGCAGTAGAGGCTGTCGGCCAGGTGCTGCTCGTCGGCCCAGCGCGCCAGCGCCCCGAGCAGGTTGCCGAGGTGGACGTTGCCGGTGGGCTTGATGCCGGAGAACACGCGCGTCATGGCCGGCGATCCTATGGGGACGGCCCCCGGACCCCGATCCGACTTCCAACGTTCACCGGGGCGTGGTCGCAGAACCACAGCCGTGTAACTAGAGTGTCCGCCATGCCGTACGAGGTGCAGACCGCTGTGTTCGAGGGGCCGTTCGACCTGCTCCTGCACCTCATCCTCAAAGAGCAGGTCGACCTCTATGAGGTCTCGCTCACGCTCATCGTGGATGCCTACCTGCAGCAGATGGCGCAGCTGGAAGGGCTCGACCTCGAGGTCGCCACCGAGTTCCTGCTCATCGCGGCCACGCTCGTCGAGCTCAAGACCCGCCGCCTGCTGCCCGGCGACGACGACATCGACCTCGACGACGAGCTCTCCCTCTGGGAGGAGCGCGACGTGCTGCTGGCCCGCCTGCTCGAGTGCAAGACGTTCAAGGACGCGGCCCAGGTGCTGGCCCGGCTGGCCGACGACGCCAGCCGCAGCTTCCCCCGCGTCGCCGGTCTCGACGAGCGCTACCACGACCTGGCGCCCGACCTGCTGGCCGGCGTCACCGCCGAGCAGCTGCGGGCCGCGTACCTGCGGGCCAGCGCGCCACGACCGGTGGCCCGCATCGACCTCGACCACGTCGCCCCGGTCCGCGCGTCGGTCACCGATGCCGTCGTGGAGCTGCTCGACGAGCTGCCGCGCGTCGGGCGCATCACGTTCCGTGAGCTGACCGGCTCGCTGGTCGACCGGCTCGAGGTGGTCGTCCGGTTCCTGGCCGTGCTCGAGCTGTTCAAGCAGGGCCTGATCGACCTCGACCAGGCCGAGACGTTCGGCGAGATCACCGTGTCGTGGCTCGGCGGCGAGAGCGACGACGACCGTTCGGTCTTCGTCGACATCAGCGCCGGCATCGACGTCTACGAGGGCTGACGTGGCCAGCGAGGCGGCGCGGGCCATCGAGGCGATCCTCATGGTCGCGGTGGAACCGGTCGAGGTGCACCTGCTGGCGCAGCTCTTGGAGGTCTCGCCGGCTCGCGTGGCCGAGCTGTGCGAGGAGCTGGTCGCCGGCTACGCGGCCGAGGAGCGCGGCTTCACCATCGCCCGCATCGCCGGCGGCTACCGGTTCCAGAGCCATGCCGAGCTGGCGCCCTACGTCGAGCGCTTCGTGCTCGAAGGCCAGGCCGCACGGCTCTCGTCGGCCGCGCTCGAGACGCTGGCCATCGTCGCCTACAAGCAGCCGCTGTCGCGGGCGCAGATCGCGGCGATCCGCGGCGTCAACGTCGACGGCGTCATCCGCACGCTGCAGCAGCGCGGCTACATCGAGGAGGTGTCGCGCGACCCCGGCCCCGGCCAGGCGATCCTGTTCGGCACCACCCGCGAGTTCCTCGAGCGGCTGGGCCTCGACACGCTCAACGACCTCCCACCGATCGCCGACTTCGTGCCGGGCGCCGACGTGGTCGAAGCGCTCGAGCACGGGCTGCGAGCCGAGCCGGCCGAGCGCACGCCTGAGCCGTCGCACGCCGAGGCAGACCCTGACGACGACACGCGGGCCAGCGGCCCCCCGGCCGGCGGCGGCGAGCGCGGGCCCGAGGAGCCGGTCGTGGACCTCATCGACGTCGTGGATCTCGCCGACGACGACGACCGCCCCGGTCCCGAGCCACCGTCCTGGGCATGACCGATGCCCATCCCGACGGTGAGCGGCTCCAGAAGGTGCTCGCGCGTGCCGGGTTCGGCAGCCGGCGGCTCTGCGAGGAGCTGATCGCCGAGGAGCGGGTCACGGTCAACGGCGAGATCGCCGTGCTCGGGCGCCGCGTCGACGTCGAGCACGACCACGTGGCCGTCGACGGCGCCGAGGTCGGCGTGCGGCCCGGCCTGGTCCACTACCTGCTCAACAAGCCCGCCGGCGTCGTCACCACCGCCTCCGACCCGCAGGGCCGGCCGACCGTCGTCCAACTCGTCCCCGACGAGCCCCGGGTGTTCCCCGTGGGCCGCCTCGACGCCGACACCGAGGGGCTGCTGCTCCTCACCAACGACGGCGACCTGGCCCACCGCCTGACCCACCCGTCGTTCGGCGTCGAGAAGGAGTACCTCGCGGAGGTCACCGGCGAGCCGTCACGGGCCACCGTGCGCCGGCTGCGCGAGGGCGTCGAGCTGGACGACGGGCGCACCGCGCCGGCCCGGGCCTCGCTGCTCGCGCCCAGCCTGCTGCGCATCACGATCCACGAAGGCCGCAACCGGCAGGTGCGGCGGATGTGCGAGGCCGTGGGTCATCCGGTCGTGCGCCTCGTGCGCACCCGCATCGGCCCGCTGGGCGACCGCACCCTCGCGCCCGGTCGCTGGCGGGCCCTCACGACCGACGAGGTTCGGGCCCTCGAGCGGGCCGCAACCCCGTCCGGACCGGGAGATACCGGGCAGTAGCATCGCCCCCATGCCCACAGCCGTCCGTGCCGTCCGTGGAGCGACCACGGTCGACGTCGACACCCCAGAGCAGGTCACGGAGCGGGTGGTCGCCCTGCTGCAGGAGATGTTCGACCGCAACGGCATCGACCACGACGACCTGATCAGCATCGTCTTCACCGCCACCGGCGACATCACGTCGATGTTCCCGGCTACCGCTGCGCGCAGCGTCGGCTTGGGCGACGTGCCGCTCATGTGTGCGCTGGAGATCCCGGTCGCCGGCAGCGCGCCCCGCTGCATCCGGGTCCTCGCGCACCTCACCACCGAGCGTTCTCGCGACGAGCTGCACCACGTGTACCTCGAGGGCGCGCAGGGCCTCCGCGACGACCTCCCCGCGTGAGCACCTGTCTGGAGCCCGGTCGGGCTGCGGTCGTCGGGACCGGACTCATCGGAGGCTCGATCGGGCTGGCCCTGCGCGCCCGGGGCTGGCACGTGACCGGCTCGGACGCCCTGGCCGGCGCGGCCGAGCGGGCGCTCGAGCTGGGCGCCATCGACGCGATCGGTGTCGACCCGGACGCGGTGATCACGTTCGTGGCCGCGCCCGTGCGCGCGATCGCCGACGAGGTCCGCCGCGCGCTGGGCGTGACCCGGGGCGTGGTCACCGACGTCGGCGGGGTGAAGTCGTCGATCGTGCAGGCGGTCGACCAGGCCCGCTTCGTCGGCGGCCACCCGATGGCCGGCTCGGAGCAGCTCGGGGTCGACGGCGCGTCCGCCGCGCTGTTCGAAGGCGCCGTGTGGGTGCTGACGCCGGTCGAGGGCACCGACGACGACGCCTACGCGCTGGTCGCGTCGGTGGTCGGGAGCCTCGGTGCCGAGGTGGTCGCCCTGCCGCCGGAACGCCACGACGCGCTTGTCGCCGTCGTGTCCCATGTCCCGCACCTCACGGCCGCGGCGCTGATGGGCATCGCCAACGAGCGGTCCGAGGAGCACGCCGCGCTCCTGCGGCTCGCGGCCGGCGGCTTCCGCGACATGACCCGCATCGCCGCCGGCAGCCCGCTGATCTGGCCCGACATCTACGACGAGAACCGCGAGGCCGTGGTCGAGGTGGTCGATCGGCTCATCGATGAGCTGGGCCGCCTGCGCGAGCTCGTCGACCGGCGGGCTCGACCGGGGCTCCTCGACGCGCTCCAGCAGGCCCAGTCGGCCCGCCGCAACCTGCCCTCGCGGATCGTGCGTCCGTCCGAGGTGGCCGAGGTGCGCATCCCGGTGCTCGACCGCGCCGGCGTGCTGGCCGAGGTCACGACGCTGGCCAGCGCGCTGGGCGTCAACATCGCCGACGTGGAGATCGCGCACTCCAGCGAAGGCGACGCCGGCGTGCTGATCCTGCTGGTGGACTCGGCGCGCGCCGAAGCGTTCCGGCTCAGCCTGGTCGAACGGGGCTACCGGCCCGCGGTCCAGGGACTCGAGTAGCGAGCGTGCCCGACGATCGCGACGAGCGCGCTGACCTCGTCGACCTTGCCGGCCTCCCCGATCCGCTGCCGATCGAGCCGATCAACGGTCCGCTCGACGCCACCGTGCGGCTGCCCGGGTCCAAGTCGATCACCAACCGGGCCCTCGTCTGTGCGGCCTTGGCCGACGGCACCAGCTCGCTCGACGGAGCGCTGTTCGCCGACGACACCGAAGCGATGATCGGCGTCTTGCGCGCCGTCGGGATCGCGGTGCGTCGCGACCCGCGGGAGGCGCGCCTCGAGATCGATGGCTGCGGGGGCGTGCCGCCGGCCGCGGACGCCGAGGTGGACGTCCGCCAGTCCGGCACCACGGCCCGGTTCGTGGCGCCGCTGCTCGCGCTCGGCACCGGCCGCTACCGGGTGACCGGCCACCCGCAGCTGCTCGCCCGGCCCATGGGCCCGACGTTCGACGCGCTGCGGTCGCTGGGCGTGCCGGTCGAGGAGCTGGCCGGCCCCGGCCACCTGCCGGTCACGATCGGCGGTGCCGGCCGCGGGTCGCTCGGCGGCGTGCTGCGCGTGCCTGGCGACGTCTCCAGCCAGTTCCTGTCGGGCCTGCTGTTGGCCGCGCCCTGCGCGCCCGGTGGGCTGGTGATCGAGCTGACGACCGAGCTGGTGTCTCGTCCGTACGTCGACCTCACGGTCGCGGTCATGCGCGCCTTCGGTGCCACGGTCGACACGCCCGACCCCGCGACGTTCGCGGTCGCGGCCGGCGGCTACCGCTCGGTCCGCGGGTATCGGATCGAGCCCGACGCCAGCGCGGCCTCGTACCCGCTGGCCGCGGCCGCCATCTGCGGCGGCCGGGTGCGCGTCGAGGGGCTCGGCTCGGACTCGCTGCAGGGCGACGCCGGGTTCGGCGACCTGCTCGCGGCGATGGGCGCCACCGTCCACCGCGACGCCCACAGCACCGAGGTGGTCGGCGACGGCCACTTGCAGGGGGGCGACTTCGACCTCACCCACCTGTCCGACACGGCCCAGACGCTCGCCGTGTGCGCCGCGTTCGCCGAGGGACCCGTTCGCGTGCGCGGCATCGGGTTCATCCGCCGCAAGGAGATCGACCGGGTGGCGGCCGTGGCCACCGAGCTCCGGCGCTGCGGGATCGACGCGGTCGAGGAGCCCGACGGCTGGCTGATCCACGGCGGCCCGGTCCGGCCCGCGGTCGTGCAGACGTCCGAGGACCACCGCATGGCCATGAGCTTCGCCCTGCTCGGCCTGCGCGCCCCGGGCATCGCCATCGCCGATCCGTCCTGCGTGGCCAAGACCTTCCCCGGCTACTGGCGCCTCCTGGACCAGCTCCGCCCCTGACCCAGTCGACCGACGTGGAACTGGGCGGCAAGTCGGTCGTCGTGGCGACCGGATCTCCGCCCAGTTCGGCGGTTGGGCTCGACCGACGTGGAACTGGGCGGCAAGTCGGTCGTCCTGGCGACCGGATCTCCGCCCAGTTCGGGGGCTGGGTTCGACCGGCCTGGAACTGGGCGGCAAGTCGGTCGTCGTGGCGACCGGATCTCCGCCCAGTTCGGTCGGCGTTCGCGGGGGAGGGTGGCTGCCGGTAGGTTCCTCTGCCGATGAGGGTGATCGCGATCGACGGGCCCGCGGGGTCGGGCAAGTCCACGGTGGCACGACGGCTGGCCGAGCGGCTCGGGCTCGAGTACCTCGACACGGGCGCCATGTACCGGGCGGTCACGTTCGCCGCGCTGCGACGGGGGATCGACCCCGCCGACGGCGACGACGTCGCCCGGCTCGCCCGCGACATCGAGCTGGTGGTCGACGACGAGGGCGTGCGGGTCGACACCGTCGACGCCACCATCGAGATCCGCGGGCCGGAGGTCACCCGGGCCGTGAGCATCGTCGCCGCCAACCCAGCCGTGCGTGAGGAGATGGTGCGCCGCCAACGGTCCTGGGCCGAGTCGCGCGGCGGGGGGGTGATCGAGGGCCGTGACATCGGCACCGTCGTCTTCCCCAGCGCCGAGCTCAAGGTGTACCTCACGGCCAAGCCCGAGGTCCGCGCCGCCCGGCGGTCCAAGGAGGTCACCGACCTCGACTACCAGACCGTGGCCGCCGATCTGGCCCGGCGCGACGCGCTGGACGAAGGCCGCGAGGCCAGCCCGCTGGCCGAAGCCGAGGGCGCGCTGGTGGTCGACACGAGCAACCTCTCCGTCGACGAGATCGTCGACGAGCTGCAGCGACGGCTGCCGTGAGCGCCGCCGACGGTCAGGCGGTCGACGCGACGACGTCGCTCGGGCCACCGACGGCGGCCGAGCGCGTCCTCTACGCGTTCGTGCGCGGCGTGCTGCTCGGCGTGGGCCGGCTGTGGTTCCGGATCCGGGCTTCGGGCCTCGAGCACGTGCCCAGCGAGGGGCCGTACATCCTGGCGCCCGTGCACCGATCCAACCTCGACTTCCTGATGGTGCTGGTCTGCTCGAAGCGCCGCATGCGCTACCTGGCCAAGGACACGCTGTGGAAGCCGGGCTGGGCGCGGCTGTTCGATGCGCTGGGCGGCATCCCGGTGCACCGCGGCACCGCGGACCGCGAGGCGCTGCGCACCTGCATCGCGGTGATCGAGGCCGGCGAGCCGCTCGTGATCTTCCCCGAGGGCACCCGCCAGCAAGGGCCCACGGTGTGCGACATGTTCGACGGCCCCGCCTTCGTGCAGTCGCGCACGGGCGTGCCGATCGTGCCGGTCGGCATCGGCGGTTCGGAAGCGGCGATGCCGAAGGGCTCGAAGATACCCAAGCCGCACCGGGTCACCGTGCGCGTCGGCCCGCCGCTCGCGGCCCCGGTCACCGACGGCCCGAAGGCCCGCCGCAGCGCGGTCCGCACGCAGACGGTCGCGCTGAAGGCCGAGATCCAGCGGCTCTTCGACCAAGCGCAGATCGACGCCGGCACGCCCAACCATCGGTGACGCCGGTCCGGGCGCTGGGGCTCCGGCACCCAGCGCCCGAACCGGCGGGGATCCGCCACAAGGGCGGACATCAGGAGATCATTCGTCGATCGGGGCGGGACCCGACCCGCGCCGGGCCCGCCGGCCGAGGCCGGTGGCCGCCACCAGCACCGCGATGCCGAAGCCGAGGAGGACCACGCCGAGCAGGTGGACCGGGCGCAGCGACGTGCCGTTGCGGCCGATGAGCATGACCACGCCGAGCAGCCCCAGGGCCAGCCCGAACCCGAGCGTCTGGACGTCCCAGCCCCGCGAGCCGTCAGCCATTGCGCACCTCCACGCTGCCGATGCCGACCCGGAGGTCGAGGTTGATGGGCGGCTTCCCGGCGAGGTTGGCCGTGTGCCGGACGTCGTCGACACCGGGGCCGAGGTGGCGCTTGCCGAACACGCTTGTCGTGCCGCTCCCGGCCACGACCCGGGCCGTGACCGGCTGGAACTTCGCCACCCGCACCACGATGCGCCCGACGCCCACCCGGGCCTTGATGCCGATCGGGGCGCCGCTGGGGGTGACGTTGCGCAGGTCGATGGTCAGCTGGCCGGTGCCGAGCTGGTACGACCCGGAGTGGGCCTGCGTGAGCCGGATCGTGCGCCGCCCGAAGCCGCCGTCGAGCGATGCGTCCGCCCGCCACGTGCACACCGACATGACCGCCAGCACGACGCCGAGCACCAGCAGCGGCCGGCTCGACGCGCCCCGCCAAGCCTGGAGCACCAGGAGCAGGCCGATGGCCAGCAGCGCGAGGTCCATCAGGGGAGTCCATGAGACGTGCAGCACCCAGCCGGCTAGGAGGCCGATGCCGACGAGGCAGAGCACGATGCCCCCGACGAGCTGCCGCAGCGGCACGCCGGCGACCCGCTCACGCACGGTGCCGACCATGGCGACCGGCGAGCGCTTCGCCTTCGACGTCGTGGTCGGCGTGGGCTGCCGGGCCAGGAGCGCCTCCAGCGATCCGGGCGGATGCTCCGCGCCAGGGCCGCTCGGCGCCGCGTCCGCCGACGGCTGACCAGCGCGGTCCGTCAGGTCGATCACGCCGCCAGAGCGATGGCCGGGCGCTGCCGGACGCTCGTCGGTCAGCGTGCGCGAGGGGCCACCGGCGGCGCCAGCGGTCGTGGGCGAACCGCTGGGTTCCGGGGTGTCGCCGCCGGGTGCCTCGGGTGACATGCGCGGAGATTCGCCCCGAAGCCCCCAAAGCCCTGCTGGCACCGGCCGACCAACCGCCTCCGACCCGTCAGCGTCGCGGGCCGTCGCGGATGACGCCGCGCACCTCGTCCTCGGTCACCGTGAACGCCGAGAACGCCTCGAGCCACCACGTGGCGCCGGCCGCCTCGTAGGGCCGAGGGTCGGTTCCCGGCGGGAGGCCGACGATCACGTCGTAGCCGCCCGCTCCCCGGTCGTCGAAGAGGGCCCGACGCTCGGCCGCGACCGTGGCCACCAGCTCGGCCAGCTGCTCGGGCGTCGACAGCTGCACGGGGAACACCCCCTCGTAGCGCGCCGCCCGGCGCAGCGGCGCCGCGTTGCCGTAGCGGGCGCCGACCCAGATCGGCGGGCGCGGCCGCTGCACCGGGCGCGGCCGCAACGCGAGCCCGTCGGCCACGTAGTGCGGGCCTCGATGGTGGACCGGCTCGCCCTTCCACGCCTCTGTCAGCACGTCGAGCGCCTCGTCGAGCATGGCCCCCCGTTCGCGGGCATCGAGCTCTTCGCCGCTGCCGCTCAGCTCGTGGTGGCGGTCGCCGGCGATCCCCACGCCGAGCGTGAACCGGCCGGCCGAGAGCAGGTCGAGGGTGACGACCTCCCGGGCCACCTTCAGCGGCCGGCGGCGGGGCAGCGGGGTGACCAGCGGGCCCAGGCGGATCCGCTCGGTGGCGCTGGCGATCGCGGCCATCGTGATCCACGGATCGGCGACGGCGTCGGCGGGCGGGCTGTACACGAGGTGGTCCCAGACGAAGACGCCGTCCCAGTCGTTCTCCTCGGCCTCGGCCGCGAGCTGCCGCACGACGCGCGGGTCGGCCAGCTCGTCGAAGATCGGCAGGAACAAGGCGTGACGCATGCCTGCAACCTATGGGCTCTCCCGCGCCGGCCAAGCGCCCGAGCCGCGGCGGACGCCAGCGCCGGCGGCCCGCTTCGCCGCCTTCCGCCTCGAACCGCGCCCGGTCGGCCAGACTGAGCCCATGGTCGTCTCCGTGAGCCACATCCAGCGCGACGTGGTGACGCTGACCGGCGCCGACACCGTCGCGTACCTCCAGGGCCAGCTCAGCCAGGACATCGCTGCGCTGGCGGTCGGGGACGTCACGTGGTCGTTCGTGCTGCAGCCGCAGGGCAAGGTCGACGCGTGGGTGCGGGTCGACCGCGCCGGGGTCGAGACCGTGCGGCTCGACGTCGACGCCGGCGCCGGGCCCGACCTGCTCGCCCGCCTGCAGCGGTTCCTGCTGCGCACCGACACCAAGCTCGAGCTGACCACCGACGTCCCCGTGCTCGCGGTGCGCGGCGCCGAGGTCGAGGACGGCGTGCCCGCCGGCTGGCCCGGCCTCGCGGGATCCGACGTGTTCGACCACGACCCGTCCGAGCCGCCCGACGACCTGCCTGCCGACGCCGTGGAGCTCCACGAGGAGGGCTACGAGGCCCTGCGCATCGAGCACGGCGTGCCGCGGATGGGCGCCGAGCTGACCGCCGACACGATCCCCGCCGAGCTCGGCCAGTGGGTGATCGACGCCTCGGTCAGCTTCACCAAGGGCTGCTTCACCGGCCAGGAGCTGGTGGCCCGCATCGACAGCCGGGGCGGCAACGTCCCGCGCCACCTGCGCGGCCTGCGCACCGACGGCCCCCCGCCCGAGCCCGGCGCCGAGCTGACCCTCGACGGCAAGCCCGCCGGCATGGTCACCAGCTCCGCGACCGACGCCGAGGGCCGCTCGGTCGCCCTCGCGTTCGTCCGCCGGGCCGTGGTCCCGCCCGCCGACGTGCTCGTCGCCGACACTCCGGCGCACGTCATCGAGCTCCCCGTCCCGAACGTGGACGCCACGCGGTCCTGACGACCGGGTCCACGGGCGGACGGTCAGGCCGAAGGTGCTGGTGGGGCGGCTGGCAGCACGATCACCAGGCGCGTGCCGCGACCGTCGGCCAGCGCCGGCGACTCGGCGTGGACCCAGCCGCCCAGCGCGGTCACCAGCTCTCGTACGATCGCCAGCCCGAGACCTGACCCCGACTCCCGGCGGGTCGGCTGGTGCCGGGCCACGTAGAGCCGCTCGAACACGTGCGGCAGGTCGGCCGGCGCGATGCCCGGCCCGTCGTCGACCACCTGGATGGCCACCCGCCCGTCGGGCGTGGCGTCGGTGCGCACCCACAGCGCCCCGGCCGCGAACTTGAGCCCGTTCTCGACCAGGTTGGCGACGACCTGCGCCAGCCGGTCGGGGTCGACGACGGCGTGGGTGCGGGCGGGGTCGTCCCGCACGTCGACCACGATGCCCGCAGCCTCGGCGGCCGGCCGGAAGCCTTCGGCGGTGTCGGTGACGACCTCGTCGACCGCGACCGAGCGGAGCGCGAGCGAGAACTGGTGCGCCTCGAGCTTGGCGAGGTCGAGCAGGTCGCCGACGAGCCGCTCGAGCCGTTGCGCCTCGGAGCGGATCACGCCCGCGGCGGCGCGCGGGTCGCGTGCCGTGCCGTCGTCGATGGCCTCGGCGTAGCCGCGGATGGAGGTGAGCGGGGTGCGCAGGTCGTGCGACACCGACAGCAGGAACTGGCGCTCCAGGCCCCGGGACCGCTGGAGCGTGCCCGCCATCGTGTTGATCGAGCGGGTGAGGTCCGCCACCTCGTCGTGCGCGCCGCGGCCGGGCTCGGGCAGCCGCACCGACAGGTCACCGGCCGCGATGCGGCGGGTCGCCTCGTCGGCCTGCCGCAGGGGCCGGGTGAGGGTGCCGCTCAGCCACCCCGACACCGCGGCGCCGAGCAGCAGCGTCACGAGCGCCGCCAGCAAGAACCACGGCACCGGCGCGCGGGGCGGTGTCACGGTGCGGGTGAGCACGGCGACGATGGTGCGCCGGGGCAGCAGGAAGGGAGCGGCAGCCCAGACCACGCGGCCGGACGAACCGCTGAGCGTCTCGCCGTTCTGCAGCCGGGTGACGTCGAGCTGGCCCGGCGGCACCCGCGCCGGCACGGTTCCCGAGATCCCGCCGGCCGGGTTGATCACGACGATGCTGATGCCCTCGAGCCGCAGCCGGGCCGCCACCTGTTGCGCGCGAAAGGGACGCTGGAGGACCCCACCGCCGTTGGCCGCCCCGACCAGCCCCGCGATGCCCTCGGCGTCCGAGCGCAGGTTGTGCTCGGTGAACCCGCGGGCCTGGGCCCGCAGCAGCAGGTAGGTGCCCGAGCCGGCAAGCAGGAGCGCGGCGGCGACCGTGGCGAGGATGGCGAGCGAGATGCGGCGGCGCACGTCAGCCCAGCCGGTACCCGACGCCCCACACGGTGGCGAGGGGCAGCCCGTCGCCGAGCTTCTTGCGCAGCTGGCGGACGTGGACGTCGACGGTCCGGTCGTCGCCCTCCCAACCCTCGCCCCACACGCCGTCGAGCAGCTGTTGGCGGGACAGGGCGATGCCGCGGTGCTCGGCCAGGAACTGCAGCAGGTCGAACTCGCGGGTCGCCAGGGCCACCGCCGCGCCCCGCGCCCGCGCCTCTCGACGGCTGACGTCCACCTCCACGTCGCCGACGGCGAGCACCGGGCTGGCGTCCGGCCGGGCCGGTTCGGCCCGGCGCAGGATGGCCTTGACCCGGGCCACCAGCTCGCGTGGTGAGAACGGCTTGGTGACGTAGTCGTCGGCCCCGAGCTCGAGCCCGAGGAGCCGGTCGTCCTCGGCGTCGCGGGCGGTGAGCAGCACGATGGGCACGTCGCTGGAGGCCCGCAGCCGGCGGCAGACCTCGAAGCCGTCGAGGTGGCCGTCCAGCCCGATGTCGAGGATCACGAGCTTCGGCGGCCGGGCCCGGATGTGCTGCAACGCCCGCTCGCCTTCGGTCGCGTGCCCGACCCGGAAGCCGGCGTCCTTCAGGTACAGCTCGACCAGCGCGGCGATGCTCGGGTCGTCCTCGACCAGCATGATCGACGGCGCCTCAGGGTCCACGGCCGCAATGGTTCCACCCACGCGTGAGGAAAGTGTGGGACGGGGCCGTCGGTACGCTCCCTCGGTGGACCACTACGAGGTGCTCGGCGTGCCCATGGGCGCCGATCCCGCCGAGATCCGGCGGGCGTACGTGCGGCTCGCGCGCAAGCACCATCCGGACTTCCACGTCGACGACGACCCCATCACCCGCCAGCGCGTCAGCCGACGCATGCAGGAGATCAACGAGGCGTGGCAGGTGCTGGGCGACCCCGACCGCCGCGCGCGCTTCGACCTCGACGTCCGCCACGGCAGCGCCGGCTCCGGCCCGACGGGCGAGCGCCCGAGCCGCGGCAAGCCGTGGACGCCGCGGGCCGGGGACGACGCCTGGATGGACGACTTCGGCTCCTGGCGCGACGACAGCGACCTCCTGGCGCCCGACCCGATCCACCCGCGCCGCCGCAACCCGTGGATGGTGCTGCCCGTCGCCCTCTTCGCCCTCGGGGTGCTCTCGGGCGTGCTCGGCATGGTGCTCACGGCCCGTCCCCTGCTCGGCGCGGCGCTCCTGTCGGTCAGCGCCTCAGCGGCCCTGTTCGTCACCCTCCCGATCCTGGCCATGACCCGCCAGCGCCAACGCGACTGACCGACGCCGGCGGGGCGCGACCCGGGACCCGCGCCGCAGCTCGCAGCTCGTCGTCGGCGGTGCTCGGGGCGCCGCTACGGTCTGCCGATGGCCACGTACCTCGATCGCATCCTCGACGCCCACCGCGCGTCGGACGTGGCCGACCCGCGGCCGCTGCGCGACCTGCGCGCCGCGGCCGCCGCGGT
>JAODBM010000013.1 GCA_025463985.1 Acidimicrobiales bacterium | reverse complement strand
CACCTGCCGCGCCAGCAGGTCGAGGTCTCCGGGGACGGTCACCGGCGTCAGGCTAGGCGGGCGGGCCCGACGGGAGGGGCTTGACCGCTGCGTGGCAGTGCATGAAAGTGCACGAGGGTACTCGACTGCCCTCGGGTCGTCCGTCCGCTCCGATCGACCACCCCGGTCACCTCCCAAGGAGGACCCGTGTCCCTCCCCCTCATCGACGACCCGTTGCCCCTCGACGCGCTGCGCGTCTCCGCCTGGCCCGACCCGGTCATCGACCGCCTCGGCCACGACCCGCGCTCGCCCTACGTCGAGCTGTTCTGGCTCGGCATCCTCGGCCCGAGCACGACGTGGCTCATGCGCCGGCTGGCCGCCGGCCTCGAGCAGTGGCCCGAGGGCTACGACCTGCCGTTGGCCGACACTGCCAAGTCGCTCGGCCTCGGCACCAAGGGCGGCAAGCACTCGCCGTTCGTGCGCGCGCTCGGGCGGGCCTGCCAGTTCAAGCTCGCGCAGGTCTGCGGGGCCGACGGTCTGGCCGTGCGCCGCAAGCTCCCACCGCTGACCGCGCACCAGGTCCGGCGCCTTCCCGTCCCGTTGCAAGATCGGCACCAAGCGTGGATCGAGGCCGAGCTGCGCGTCCCCGATCCGGAAGAGCGCCGACGCCGGGCCCGCAGCCTCGCGCTCAGCCTGCTCGAGGTCGGCGAGGACGCGGCATCCACCGAGCGCCAGCTGCACCACTGGCGGTTCCACCCCGCCATCGCGCACGAGGCCGTGGCGTGGGCGCGGCAGCAGCTACGACCCGCGGCCGCGGCCGTCACGGCGCTGCCGACGCCCGCGGTGGAGCGGGCGGCCGAACCCTCCGACGCGGCCTGACCCGCCCCTACCGGGCCGGCTTCTTCCAATCGCGCAGCACCCGGGCGAGGGTCCGCACGCCGAAGCCGGTGCCGTTCTTGGGCACCTCGTCGTGAGCCTCCGAGCCGTAGGCGGGCCCGGCGATGTCGAGGTGGACCCACGGGATGTCCCCGGCCACGAACTCGCGCAGGAACAAGCCGGCCGTCAGCGTGCCGCCCCAGCGCCCGGTGCCGATGTTGCGCAAGTCGGCGATGTCGGAGTCGAGGGTCGGGCGCAGGTGCTCGGGCAACGGGAGCGGCCAGATGTCCTCGCCCGCGGCGTCGGCCGCGGCCTGGACCTGGTCGCCCCAGCCCGCGTGGTTGGTCATGCGCCCGGCGATGCGCGGGCCGAGCGCGACCATGCACGCGCCGGTGAGGGTGGCGAGGTCGACGATGGCATCGGGCTCGTCCTCGCTCGCGAGCGACAGCGCGTCGGCGAGCACCAGGCGCCCCTCGGCATCGGTGTTGAGCACCTCGACGGTCTTGCCGTTGCGCATGCGCAGCACATCGCCGACCCGCATGGCGTCCGGACCCGGCATGTTGTCGGTCAGCGGCACGTAGGCCACGACCTTCACCCGCGGGTTCAGCACCGGCACGAGGGTCATGGCCGCCAGCACGGCCGCGGCGCCGCCCATGTCGCCCTTCATCCCGATCATGCCGTCGGCCGTCTTGAGCGAGAGCCCGCCGGAGTCGAAGGTGATGCCCTTGCCGACCAGCGCCAACGACCCTCGCGGCCGCTCGGGCTGGTGGGTGATGCGCAGGAACCGCGGCTCTTGTGTCGACCCGCGGTTCACGCCGAGCAGCCCACCGAGCCGCTCGCTCCGGATCGCCGCCAGGTCGAGCACCTCGACGTCGAGCCCCGCGGCGCTGCCGACCTCCACGGCCCGCTCGGCGAAGGAGACCGGCGTCAGGTCGCCGCCAGGAGCGTTCACGAGGTCGCGGGCCAAGAGCACGGCGTCGGCCACCGCTGACGCACGCGCGATCGCGGCGGCCACCGGCTTGCCGCCCTTGCCGGCCACGACCACCTCGGCCAGCTTGCGCGTCTCGGGGTCTGGATCCTTGTAGGCCGTGTAGCGGTAGCCGGCGAGGGCGATGCCCTCCGTCAGCGCCTCGGCTGCCGCGGGGCGGCCGTCGGCCACCGCGTCCAGCAGCGTGGTGGCCACGCGGCGATGGCGCTGCGTGGCGCCCACGAGCGCGGCTCCGGCCCGCCGTAGCTCAGCCGGGCCCACGTCGGCCGCGGGTCCGAGCCCGATGAGCAGCCGGAGCGGGCCATGGCTCTGCCCGTTGCCGCCGCCGGCTGCGCCTGGGCCTGGCGCGTCGGCATCCTCGGCACCTGCGTCGCCCGCGAGCGTCGACACCAAGAGCGTCTGCGCCACCTTGCCGGTGAAGCCGAGTGCGGCCAAGAAGGCCGGGTCGGCGTCCGCGGCATCCTCCTCGAGGCGGTCCGAGCGGACACCGACGGCCACGAGGTCCGCGTCGTCGGGCACCGTGGGTTGGAAGCTCACGATCACGGGCACCGGTTCACCTCACACGTTGGCGGACGCCCGAGTCTCGCACCCGGCCGGCGAGCGACGGCGCAAACCGCCCGGCCCAGCGCAGCGCTGGGCCGGCGCCGGAGGTTGCCGGTGCGTCGGAGCCTCGCGACCGGCGCGCTCTCAGGAGCCTGGCTCGTCCGACGAGCCGGCGGTACGGGTCACGAGCGCGGCACCCTCTTGCCAGCGGGCCAGGGTCCAGCAGAGGTCCGAGAGCCGGTTGAGGTACGGCACCACCTGCGAGCCGTCGGCCGCCGCCGGCAGGCTGACCCGCTCGGCGCGCCGGACCACCGTGCGGGCCAGGTCGAGCAGCGCGGCGATGCGGTTCTGGCCGGGCACCACGAAGTCGGTGGGCGTCTCGAACCGAGCGTCGACCTCGTCGATGAGCGGCTCGAGCGCCTCGACCATCGCCGCGGTGACGCGGCTCGTGCCGTCGACCAGCTTGTGGTCGTTGGCGGGGTCGGTGGCCAGCTCGGCCATCAGCACCCAGAGGTCACGCTCGATGCGCACCAGGACGCCGTCGAGCTCGCCGCCCCGCTCGGTCTCGGCTCGCGCCATCCCGAGCACGGCCTGCGCCTCGTCCACCGTGCCGTACGCGACCGGGCGGGTCGAGTCCTTGGGCACGCGGCCTCCGCCGTACAAGCCGGTCGTGCCGTCGTCGCCCTTGCGCGTGTAGATCTTCATGCCGCGCCGACTGTACCGGCGCCCACCGCCCGTCGACCCGAGGCATGGCCCCACCGCAACGGTGTGCCATCGCCTCGGGTTTCGGGGCCGCTTCCCTCGCTACCCTGCCGGCCGTGCGTGATCGTTGGCAGGGTCGGTGCGGGACGGCGCTGGTGGCCGGCCTCGCGCTCGCCGGGTGCGGGGGCGCGCAGGACGCCGCGGGGCCGGTGCCGCGCCACACGGTGCCGCCGCCGACCACACCCGGGCAGGACGCCGCGGCGCGCACCTGCCGCTGGCTCGACCCGGTGCTGGTGGGGCAGGTCATGGGCTTGACGGCCGCGCCGGGCCGGCCGAGCGTGGATGCCCAGTCAGGACTGCGCTGCACGTACCTGCTGGCCGACGGCGTCGACGCGGTCGTGCTGGTGTCGTATCCGACCGGCGGGCTGCAGATCTACGAGGCGATGGGGACGGCGGGGCGGGTCGCGCCCCGGCCGGTCACCGGCATCGGTGCGGCCGCCTCTTGGCTCCCCGACCTCCGCCTGCTCGTCGTGCGGACCACGACCGGGCGCACGTTCTTCGTGCAGCTGGCGACCGCGCACGCGCTTGCGGACGCGCAGGCCAAGGCCGAACGCCTGGCGCGCATGGTCGTCCCGCGCGCGGGTTGAGGGCCGGCCCACGGTTCTCGTTCGGGCCGAAGGGGGGTGCCCGGTAGCCTGTGGCGGTGAGCAACGACTTCCTCGACCTCGTCCGCGAGCGCGTCGTCGTGTACGACGGGGCCACGGGCACCTGGCTGCAGACTCAGGATCTCGGTCCCGACGACTTCGGTGGTCCTGACCTCGAAGGTTGCACCGACTACCTGGGCATCACCCGGCCCGACGTGGTCCGGGCGCTGCACACGGCCTACTTCGAGGTCGGCGCCGACGTGGTCGAGACCAACACGTTCGGGGCGTTCGCCATCCCGCTGGCCGAGTACGGCATGGCCGAGCGGTCCCACGAGGTCGCGTTGGCCAACGCCCGCATCGCCCGCCAGGTCGCCGACGAGTTCTCCACCCCCGACCGCAAGCGGTTCGTGGCCGGATCGATCGGCCCCGGCACGAAGTTCGCCAGCCTCGGCCAGATCCGCTTCGCCGAGCTGCGCGACGCCTACGAGGTGGAAGCCCGCGCGCTCCTCGAGGGCGGCGTCGACCTGTTCATCATCGAGACGCAGTTCGACCTGCTCGGCCTCAAGGCCGCGGTCAACGGCGCCCGGCGGGCCATGGCGGCCGAGGGTCGGCAGGTCCCCATCCAGGCTCAGGTCACGATCGAGCTCACCGGGCGCATGCTGCCCGGCACCGAGATCGGTGCCGCGCTGGCGGCCATCGACCCGCTCAAGATCGACATCATCGGCATCAACTGCGCCACCGGCCCGGCCGAGATGAGCGAGCACCTGCGCCATCTCTCGCAGCACAGCCGCATGCCGATCTCGTGCCTGCCGAACGCCGGCCTGCCGTCGGTGGTCGACGGCAAGATGCACTACGACCTCTCGGCCCCCGAACTGCGCGACTACCAGAAGCGGTTCGTGACCGAGCTCGGCGTGCAGGTCATCGGTGGCTGCTGCGGCACCACGCCCGAGTACATCCATCTGCTGGCCGAGATGGCGCCGAACCTCACGCCCGCGCCCCGCCAGCCTCTGCACGAGGCCGGCGCCACGTCCATCTACTCCTTCGTGCCGTTCGAGCAGGACGCCTCGTTCCTGATGATCGGCGAGCGCACGAACGCCAACGGCTCGCGCAAGTTCAAAGAAGCGCTGCTCGAGGGCGACTGGGACACGGCCACGAAGATGGCCACCGAGCAGACCAAGGAGGGCGCCCACGTCCTCGACGTCTGCGTGGACTACGTCGGCCGCGACGGCGCCATCGACATGGACGAGATCGCGCAGCGGTTCGCCACGCAGGTGAACGCGCCGCTCGTGCTCGACTCGACCGAGACCAAGGTGCTCGAAGCCGGCCTGCAGTGGATCGGCGGCCGGTCGATCCTCAACTCGGCGAACCTGGAAGACGGCGAGGAGCCGGGCAACCGGTTCGACCGGGTCATGACGCTGGCGCGCGAGTACGGGTGCGCGGTGATCTGCCTGCTCATCGACGAGGAGGGCCAGGCCCGCGACGTCGAGTGGAAGATGCGCATCGCGCATCGCATCGCCACGCTGGCCACCGAGCGCTACGGGCTCGAGGCGTCGGACCTGATCTTCGACACGCTGACGTTCCCGCTCTCCACTGGCGACGACGACCTGCGCAAGGACGCCATGGCCACGATGGAGGCGATCACCCGCGTCAAGGCGGAGATCCCGGGCGCCCACACCACGCTCGGCGTGTCCAACGTGTCGTTCGGGCTCAACCCGGCGTCGCGCCACGTCCTCAACTCCGTGTTCATCCACGAGGCGCAGAAGGCCGGGCTCGACTCCGCGATCGTGCACGCGTCGAAGATCCTGCCGCTGTCGCGCATCCCCGACGAGCAGCGCGACGTCTGCCTCGACCTCATCTACGACCGCCGCGGCGCCGCCGGCGTGCTCTCGAACGGCGCCAAGGACTACGACCCGCTGCAGAAGCTGCTCGAGATCTTCGCCGACGTACAGGTGCAGGTCGTCGAGAAGGAGGACCGTACCGACTGGCCGGTCGAGAAGCGGCTCAGCCAGCGCATCATCGACGGCGACCGCGAGGGCCTCACCGACGACCTCGACGAGGCGCTTGCGAACGGCACCTCTGCCCTGTCGATCGTCAACGACACACTTCTTGCCGGGATGAAGGTCGTCGGCGACCTCTTCGGCGCCGGCGAGATGCAGCTGCCGTTCGTGCTGCAGTCGGCGGAGACCATGAAGGCCTCGGTCGCCTACCTCGAGCCGCACATGGAGAAGGTCGAGGGCGGCGGCGGCAAGGGCCGCATCGTGCTGGCCACGGTCAAGGGCGACGTCCACGACATCGGCAAGAACCTCGTCGACATCATCCTCACGAACAACGGCTACGAGGTCCACAACATCGGCATCAAGGTCTCGATCGCCGACATGATCGCCAAGGCCACCGAGGTGAAGGCCGACGCCATCGGCATGAGCGGCCTGCTGGTCAAGAGCACGCTGATTATGCGCGACAACCTCGAGGAGCTGAACTCCCGCGAGCTGTCGAACATCCCGGTGCTGCTCGGCGGGGCCGCGCTCACGCGGTCCTACGTCGAGCGCGACCTGCGCGGCGTCTACGAGGGCCGGCTGTTCTACGGCAAGGACGCGTTCGAGGGCCTGCACGTGATGGACCGCATCGGCGACATCAAGCGCGACCCCAGCACCGACGACCCCGACTGGGGCCGCGTGCAGAGCGAGTCCACCGTGCCTTCGCGGCTGAAGGAGCAGTACAAGTCGGCCGACGTCGACCCGGCGTCGCTCCCCCATCGCTCGCCGAACATCGAGCCCGATGCGCCGATCTTCGTGCCGCCGTTCACCGGCAGCCGCATCGTCAAGGGCATCGGCCTCGACGACATCGCCGAGTACATCAACGAGACGGCCCTGTTCCGCAACCAGTGGCAGTTCCGCCCGGAGAAGGGCGAGAACGACGAGGCGTTCAAGGACCGCATCCGGCCGATCCTGCGCGAGCAGCTCGGCAAGGCCCGCGCCGACGACCTGCTCCAGCCGCAGGTCGTCTACGGGTTCTGGCCCTGCAACGGCGACGGCAACGACGTCGTGATCTGGGAGGACGAGTCCCGCGATCGCGAGATCACCCGCTTCTGGTTCCCCCGCAACCGCCGTGAGCCCTACGAGTGCATCGCCGACTTCTTCCGGCCCATCGAAGAGGCCGAGGTCGACTACGTGGCGTTCCACATCGTGACCATGGGCGCCAAGGTCTCCGAGCGCACCGCCGAGCTGTTCGCCGCCGACCAGTACCAGGAGTACCTGCTGCTGCACGGCCTCGGGGTCGAGATGGCCGAGGCCCTCGCCGAGCTGTGGCACCGCCGCATCCGCGAGGAGTGGGGCTTCGCCGACGAAGACGGTCCGAGCCTCGCTGGCCTGTTCCGCCAGCAGTACCGCGGCGGCCGCTACTCCTGGGGCTACCCGGCGTGCCCCGACCTCGAGGACAACGAGAAGGTGGCCAAGCTGCTGGGCGCCGAACGCCTCGGCCTCGAGGTCAGCGAGGAGACCGGCTACCAGTTCCAGCCGGAGCAGACCACCAGCGCCATCATCTCCCCGCATCCCAAGGCCAAGTACTTCGTCGCCCGATAGGGCTGCGGCGAGCGTGGCCGGAGCCGCTCGGTCCGCGACCGCGTAAGGCAGGGCTGCGCATCCGCGTCGTACGCGCGTCTCGTCATCGTGGCGGGCCAACGACGACAGGAGCCGGCCATGAAGCTGAAGCAGCGAGCCCTCGCAACGATCGGAGCGGTGACGTTCGCCGCGCTCGCCATCGGAGCCGTCGCTCCGGCTGCCCACGCCGCTCCGCCGGTCAAGGGCGACGGCACGGCGAGCTACTACTACCAGAACTGCGAGTACATCAAGGGTCCCGACGGCAAGCGGATCCTGCTGTACTGCTACGCCTGAGCAGTCGCTGCGGCGGGCCGTGCGGGGGCGAGTGGGACCCGCACGGCCGACGCTGCAGGCCGCCCGCCGCGGCCAGACCTCGGCCGTAAGGCGGGGCGGTCGAGCTCGTCGTCTGTCGGACGAACACGCGTCCTCCTGACAGAAGGAAGAACATGACAGTGAGCTCTCTTCAGACGCGCCGCACCTCCCGAGTGCTGGGCAAGGTTGCGGCTGGTGCGATGGCTGCGGCGGCACTGGTCGGCGGACTCGGTTCGGCGGCGCACGCCGATCCGGTCAACTCGATCGTCCTCGTCCCCCAGCACTCGGCGATCGCCGGCCTCGACCAGAAGGTCGACCACATCGTCGTCCTGCTCCACGTGCCCAGGAGCCTCATCGACCTCAGGGGCTACACCGGCGGCCAGCCGGTCCATGACCTGACGATCTACACGCGCTGCGTTCGCCCCGCCGGCCACCCCGCCTACGAGAACTATCGCGACCCGCTGTTCAAGATGGATGAGGTCTGGACCGGCACGAGCGAGCACTACTCGATGGTCGGACTGAGCGACACGCCGGCCGACATGCCGCACGAGAAGTTCACCAGCTGCTCCATCCAGGTGCTGGCCAAGAACCCGAGCATCCACGCCGCGGAATTCGCGCGGAGCACCCCGGTGCCGATGACCGACCGGCCGACGACTATCTCGGCCGTGTTCATGCTCAAGCCGTTCGCCTACTGAGCGACGGTCGTGGCGAGCGCACGCCGCTCGGAGGTGCCACGGTTCGGCGAGCGCGTCGAGCCGTGGCTCCGCCACGCGGCTAATGGACCCAGCTGCCGCCCTGGCCGTGGAGGACCTGCAGGGCGGCGTCGGTACCGCGCTGGCGGGCGGCGTCGAGGACCGCCTCGTCGACCACGAGCGCCCAGAGGTAGCTGATCGGGTCATGCCGGAGCACCCGGCCCGAGAGGTCGACCGGCGCGAGGTCGCCGAACGGCGGCGGGGCGCAGGCCAGCAGGATGCCGGCCTTGTCGGCGCCGAACGCCGGATAGTCGCCGGGCTGCCCGCCGACCATGTGGCCGTCGCCCAGCCAGGTGCAGCGCCCGAACGGGATCGCGGCCAGGCCGGCGAGCAGTGCCGCACCGTGCTCGTCGGCGTTGGTGCGGGCGATGGCGAGCTCGATGCGACTGGCCGCCGCGGGCTCGTCGAACACCTGCTCGACCACGGCCATCCGCTGTGAGGAGATCCCGGTCGTCGCGGTGACGCAGATCTGGTGCCCGGACACCCGGTGCCGGGAGGCGATGATCTCGGGGAACCGCCCGCCGTCGATCGGCCAGATGTGGTCGGCCGGACCGATCCGGGTCTCGAGGTGCTCGAGGCCGCTGCGGCGCAGGCCGTCCCACGACCCGTCCAGGCGCCACTCCCAGAACCCCCGGCTCGCCGCAGCCTTCGCCTCGAGCGCCTCACGAGCCGCGTCGGGCATCGGCCACGCCAGCGGCGTCTCGGCGCTCGCATGGCGCGCGTATCCGGAGAACCCGCGGGTGCCCGCCCAGCCGGGCACGACGGCGAGCACGCCGTCGGCGTCCAACAGCGCGACGCCGTCGCCCTCCTCGAACCAGACCAGCTCCAGTCGGCCGTTGAACGGCGGGCAGCCCTGCGGGTGGAGCGTGCCCTCGGCGGTCATCCGCGGCGGCGCTCCGGGATCGGCCGGGTTGGAGGCGGCGAACGTCGACACCGCGGGCGCTTCGTTCGCGACCCACACCCCGGTGGCGGTGGCGCCCTGGTCTCCGGCGGTGAGGTCGGCGAGGAACAGGTACACGTCGCCGCCCCCGCGCAGCACCGAAGCGTGACGCGTGCGGTACGGGCTCGTGCTCTCCAGCAGCAGCTCCGGCACGCCGCCCCCTTCAGTCCGTCGTCGCCATGGTGCCCATGTGGTGCCTCACCGTAGGTCGGCCGACCCGTCTCGCCGGTGAGGCTCTGCTCCGAGCATCATGAGCCGGGGTCGGGCAGCTTCTGCACCTCGGTCAGGACGGGGGCGAACAGGTCGCCGTGCGCGTCGATCCGTTGCAGCACGTCGGTGGCCTCGAACGAGAGGGAAGCGCCGTCGGCCGCGGCCTCGACCTCCGCCCAGCTGACCGGCGTCGAGACCGTCGGCCGCGGGCGGGCCCGCAGCGAGTAGGCGGCGATCGTGGTCTTGTGGCGGCTGTTCTGGCTCCAGTCGATGAGCACCTTGCCCTTGCGGGCGACCTTGGCCTGGGTGGTGACGACCAGATCGGGGTGGGCCCGCTCGAGCACCTGCGCGACCGCCAGCGCGAACGACGAGGCGTGCTCGTGGGTGTGGGGCGCGTTGAGCGGCAGGTAGACCTGCAGGCCCTTCGAGCCCGACGTCTTGGGCCAGCAGCGCAGGCCGATGCCGTCCAGCACGTCGCGGATCCAGAGCCCGACCTCGGCGCACTCGGCCATGGCCGTTCCCGGGCCGGGATCGAGGTCGAAGACGGCCATCGTCGGCGCGTCGATGTCGTCGGCGCGTGCCATCGGCGCGTGCAGCTCGAGCGCGGCCAGGTTCGCGGCCCAGGCCATCGCGGCCACCTCGGTCAGCCGGCAGTAGTCGATCTGGCCACCACGGTCGCCGGGGCCGGGGGCCGTCTGCACCCACGCGGGGCGGTGCGACGGGCAGCGCTTCTCGAAGAACGAGCCCGCGTCCACGCCGTTCGGGAAGCGGCGCATCGTGATGCCGCGGTCACCGATGTGGTCGAGCAACGTGGGCGCGACGCGCACGTAATAGTCGATGACCTCGCCCTTGGTGAACCCAGCCTCGGGATAGAGCACCTTGTCGAGGTTCGAGAGCGCGAGCGTGCGGCCGCCGATCTCAGCCGACAGCTTGTTCGCAGCCATCACCCACCCCTTCCCGACCCCGGTGCGCGCCACCCGCGTCCAGCGGCGGGCGGCGCGCACCAAGCCTCGGGCCTCACGCGGTCTTGCGGCTCCGGGTGCGCTTCTTGGGCACCTCGGCCTCCGCCTCCTCCGTCGCCGGGGAGTCGCCGGCGTCGGCGTCGAGCGCGGTCGGGTGGCGCTTGCGGGCCTGCTTGGCGGCCGCGACGCTCGCCTCGAGCGCGGCCATGAGGTCGACGACCTTGTCTTCCGCCACCGGCACGGGCGTGGCCACGAGGCCCTCCTCACCGGCGGCCTTGCGCTCGATGAGCTCGATCACCTTCTCGCGGTGGGTGTCGTGGTGGCGGCTGGGGTCGAAGTCCGCAGCCAGCGAGGCGATGAGCTGTTCGGCCATCTGCACCTCGCGGTCGCTGACCTCGACGCTCGCGACCGGCTCGAGCTCGGGTATCTCGTCGGCGTCGTTCACCTCGTCCGCGTAGACCATCGTCGACAGCACGAGCTTGCCGTCGACGGCCCGCAGCGCGGCCAGGTACTGCTTCGAGCGCATCACGAAGCGGGCGATGCCGACCTTGCCGGCGTCCTCCATCGCCTGCACGAGCAGGGCGTACGGCTTGACCGTGGCCTTGTCGGGCGCCACGTAGTACGAGGCGTCGTAGTAGACGGGGTCGATGTCGCTGAGCTCGACGAACTCCTCGATGTCGATCGTGCGCGAGGCCTCGGGGTCGAGCGAGGCCAGCTCGTCTTCGCTGACCAGCACGTACTGCCCCGACGCCAGCTCGTAGCCCTTGGCCATGGCCTCGTACGGCACCTCTTCGCCGTCGGCCTCCGACACGCGCTTCTGGCGGACGCGGGCCCCCGTGCGGCTGTCGATCTGGTGGAAGCGCACGTTCTTGCGCGAGACGGCCGTGTACAGCTTGATCGGGATGTTGACGAGTCCGAAGCTGATCGAACCGCTCCACGTTGCCCGGGGCATGCCGCACAGCATCGCGTACGAATGCACACGTTGAACAGTGGCAACACCAGCAACACGGGTAGCGGCGTCAGATCAGCCGGCGATCGGTCGCCCAGCGGGTCAGCTCATGGCGCGTCGAGAGCTGCAGCTTGCGCAGCACCGACGACACGTGGGTCTCGACGGTCTTGACCGATATGCCGAGGCGCCGGGCCAGCTCCCGGTAGGTGTAGCCCCGGGCGATCAGGCGCAGCACCTCTCGCTCGCGCGGCGTGAGCAGGTCGAGCTCGGGATCGGACGGCACCACGATGTCGCCGCCGAACGCGTCGAGCACGAAGCCGGCGAGGCGCGGCGAGAAGACCGCGTCGCCGCTGGCCACGCGAAGCACGGCGTCGACGAGGTCCGCCGAGGCGATCGCCTTGGTCACGTAGCCGCGAGCGCCGGCGCGGATCACGTCGATGACGTCCTCGGCTGCGTCCGACACGGAGAGCGCGAGGAACCGTATCTGCGGGTGCGAGCCCTGCAGGGCCTCGAGCACGGCCCGCCCGCCACCGCCGGGCAGGTGGACGTCGAGCAGCACGACGTCGGGAACCACCGCACGGATGCCCGCGACCGCATCCTCTGCGGTGCCGGCCTCACCCACGACCTCGACGGCATCGCCCAACTCGCTGCGCACGCCGGCGCGGAACAGGCCGTGGTCGTCGACCAGGAACACCCGCGGCGGCCTCGCGGCGGACGGGGGGATCGACGGCGCGCTCACCGCGGCACCTGCAGCACGATCTCGGTTCCCTCGCCGATCACGCTGTTGACCACCGCCGAACCACCGTGGCGCGCCAGCCGAGCGCTGACCGAGTCGCGGAGCCCGTGGCGGTCGGACGCCACTCGGGCCGGATCGAAGCCGCAGCCGCGGTCGCGCACGTAGACGCTGGCGACCGCGGGATCGACCTCCAGGTAGATCGACACCTCGGACGTGCCGCTGTGGCGGGCCGCGTTGGCGACCACCTCGCGGGTGGCCATGGTCAGCGCCATGAGTCGGTCGTCCAGCGGCGCGTCGCCGACCGTCACCACCTCGGCCTCGACCTCGTGCTGCTCCTCCGCCTCCGCGACCGCGGTGCGGATGGCCTCGGCGATGGTCAGGGTCGGTGGCCCGACGCCCACGCCCGGACGAGCGTGGCGTGGTGTCGACGGGTACAGCCAGCCCCGCAGCTCGCGCTCCTGGCGCCGCACGAGGCGGGCCACGTCGCGAGGAGTCTCGGGATTGCGCTGCACCAGCGCAAGGGTCTGCAACACCGAATCGTGCAGGTGGGCTGCGACCTCGGCGAACTCCTCGGACCGGATCCGCTCGCGCCGCTCGTCGGCGAGGTCGCGCCACAAGCGAAGGATCCAAGGCCCCGCCAGCACCGCAAGGCCACCGGCCGTGGCCGCCATCGCCGCGAGCACCTGGCCCAGCGCGCTCGGGCTGGCCGTCGCCAGGAAGGACGCACCACCGGCGAGGAGCAGGAGCCCGCCACACGCGAGCCGGGCGAGCAGCGCCCGCCGGCTGGTGGCCGGTTGGGAGCCCGCGGGCAGCCGCGCGACGCGCGTCCGCCACTGCTCCCGCCGTTCGACAGCGGTGCGGGACCACACCAGGGCGAACCCGATTCCGGCCAGCGCCGCCGGCACGGCGAGGCTGCCGCCGAGCCGCAGTCCGAGCCGCCGCAGGAGCAACGCGCCGCCCAGCATGACCAGGCCCACCGCTGCCGAGCGCTCGAGGTCGGCGCCCCGCGGCGCGTCGAGCCGCCGCCGCTCGGGGGGCACGGACGCGTCCGACACGGGGACGACGGCGGAGCCCACCACGTAGGCCAGCGCCCCGAGGCCCGTGCTCGCCGCGAGCCCGACGAACACGATCCGCACCACCACTGACGGCAGGCCCGACCACTCCGCGATGCCGCCGGACAAGCCGGTGAAGACCCGATCCGAGCGGCTGCGCCAGGGGGCGCCCTGCTCGAACCGGCGCCGCGGCCGGCGCTCCCGACGACCGCGCGGGCCGCAGATCGGGGACGGTGCGGACTCGGACACGGACATCGACCGCATGGTGTCACGGTCCCGACGATCCGGACACCCGGGAACGACCCTGAGCGGCAACGACCTCCTCAGGGTCATCCCCGATGGTGCGGGACCTGGCGCGGGCCGACGATGACGGCATGTCCGACACCTCTGGGTCCGACCCCGACCCTGCCGCCGCGGCCACCGCGACCGCCTCCGACCCGCACCCGCCACCACCCTTCCGGACCCCACCGCGGCGCCTGACCCGCAGCCGGACCCATCGGCGCATCGGCGGGGTCGCGGGCGGCTGCGCCGAGCACCTCGGCGTCGATCCGACGCCTGTGCGGATCGTGTTCGTGATCCTCGGCCTCGCCGCGGCCGGCGCCGCCGTGGTGGCGTACGCGGTGGCGTGGCTGGTGCTGCCGGAGCCTGGCGAGCCCGAGACCCCGATCGAGGCGAGGCTCCGGCGGTGGGGCATCAGCCTGCCGGTGGCGATGGGGGCCGCGGTGGTGCTGCTCGCCGCCATCGCGCTCGACAACGGCTGGGGCCCTTTGGTGCCGTTCGGCCACGACGGCCGCCGCCTCGTGGGCCCGATCGTCCTCATCTGCGGTGGCCTGTTCCTGCTGCTGCGCCGGCCGGACGACGCCGCCACGCTCACGCCGTCGGCCCCGGCGACGACGGCACGGACGGGCTCGATGCCACTGGCACAGACGGGGGTGACGCCACCGGTCGGTCCGGATGCGGAGCTCGCCGGCGACACTGCCCGGCCCGACGTCGGGCGCCCACCCTGGGTCGAACGAGCGCCGCGGCCGGTCGCAAGCCCGGTCCTGCGCCGAGCCACGCTGGGTGCGGCGTTCCTGTTCGCCGCCATCGCGATGGCGGTGGATGCGAGCGGCGCCGCCCAGGTCCGGGCCACGACGGTGATCGCCGGCATGCTGCTTATCGTGGCCGCCGGCGTGCTCGTCAGCGGCTGGTGGGGGCGCCGTCGCGGGCTGCTCGGCGCCGCGGCCGTGTTGGCTGCCGCGCTCGGCGTCGCGTCCGTCCCCGGCCTCTCGCTGGCCGGGGGCATCGGCAACCGGCTCGACCGGCCGACGACGCGGGCCGACCTGCCGGCCTCCTACCGCCTCGGGATCGGCGAGCACGAGGTCGACCTGCGGGGCCTCGCGCTCCCGTCGGGCACCACGCGACTGCGCATCCAGCAGGGCATCGGCCGGCTGGTCGTGCGGGTGCGTCCGGATGTCGAGGTGGTGCTCTCGGGTCACCTGTCCGCTGGGCAGGTGCGGATCGACGACGAATCCGTGGGGCTCGACGGCGTCGACGTCGCCGTGCGCGAGCGCTTGGCGCCCAGCGGCGGACCAGCGGCCGACAGGGCGCGGTTGGACCTACGGGTCGACGGCGGCGTCGGCGACGTGGAGGTGTACCACCGTGTCGCGTGAGCCCCTTCCTGCCAACCGTCACCCCCTCGACGTCGGCGCGCTGATCGCCGCCACCATCCTCGGATCGGTCGCCGCGCTCGGCCTGCTCCAGGGGCGGGTGTCACTCCACGCACAGCTCACGTGGCTGTGGCCGGCCGCGTCCATGGCGATCGCCGCAACGTTGTTCGGCTCGCTCGTCGGGTACCTGCACTCCACCGACCAGCGGCGTTCCGACGCGCCGGATGATGCGAGGCCCGGTCAGGTCAGGACAGGACGGCGCGGGCCACGAGGTCGGTACCGAACGCGGTGAGGATCGCCAGGTAGAGCAACCCGGTGGCGGCCATCACGGCGGAGTACTGCCGCTCCTTGAGCGCTGCTCGGGTCACGATCACGAGCCCGATCGTGGTGACCGCGCAGGTGACCCACATCCAGCCGAGGATCCCGCCGTAGCCGTCGTCGATCGAGCCGTCCAGCACCGAGACCATGCCCGTGGGCAGCAGGAGCACGGCCACCTCGAACGGCCACAGCCAGCCGGTCCAGCGCACGATGTCGAGCAGCGGGCCGCGCGCGAGGCCCGGCTGCACGAGGTACCAGTGGCCGAGCAGCATGGCGTCCGAGACGCTGCCGAGGAACAGCGCTCCCACGATCGTGCGCACGACCGACAGCCACGCCGGCGACCCCGCGTCGATGCCGGCCGCGACGAGCCCGATGAGCCCGATGGCCGGCCCGATCAGGTCGAGGACCGGCGGGAACTCGGCCGCCGTGGCGTCGAAGCGCTTCTGCTCGCGATCGATGCCGGTCATGGCCGCCACCCGGGCCGAGCGGTGCTCGACCAGCTCCCGTTCCCCGGCGACCCCGGCCTTCCGGCGGGTGATCGACACGCCCAGCGCGACCGCCGTGCCCACCACGACGCCCAGCGCCGCCAGGTCCCGCACGAGGACCGGCCCGGTGGCTCGACCGACCACCACCGAGGCGATCGCGAACAGCAGGTAGGTCCCGCGCAGCAGCCAGCCGTAGCCGATGCCGACCTCGCGCCGACGGGTGGTCACCCACAGGAAGAACAGCCCGCCCACCGACCATTGGAGGAGGACGGAGGCGGCGTCGAGGCGGAACATGCGCGGGCGAGGCTACGGCGACCCCTCGCCGGCGCCCCAATCCCCGCAGGTCCCGGCCCCTTCTGAGCGGCCACCTAGTGTCGGGACGTGTCGACCGATCATGGGGCGCGCCGCCGCGCCCTGCTCGTGTGCTCCAGCGGGGGCCACCTCGCGCAGCTGGAGCGGCTGCGGCCCTGGTGGTCGCAGTTCGACCGCACGTGGGTGACGTTCCGCAAGCCCGACGCCACCTCGTTGCTCGCCGACGAGGACACGGTCTGGGCGTACCACCCGACCACCCGCAACGTCGTCAACCTCGTGCGCAACCTGCTCCTCGCCGTGCGGGTCGTGCGACGCGAGCGGCCCGCGGTGGTCGTGTCCACCGGAGCCGGGGTGGCCGTCCCGTTCTTCGTGGTCGCGCGGCTGCTGCGCATCCCCACCGTGTACATCGAGGTCTACGACCGCATCGACTCGGCCACCGTCACCGGACGGCTCTGCCGCCCGTTCACCAGCCTCTTCTGCGTGCAGTGGCCCGAGCAGGAGCGGCTCTACAAGAACGCCGTCGTGGTCGGGCCGCTCCTGTGAGCGACCGCGACCGCAACGCCGACGATCGCCCCGCGGCGGTCGTGGTCAGCGTGGGGACGGACCACCACCGCTTCGACCGGCTCGTGGACTGGGCCGACGCGTGGGCCGGCCGCCACCCGGAGGTGCAGGTGCTCGTGCAGTACGGCACCTCGCACCCGCCGAGCCGCGCCGCCGGCCGCGACTACCTGCCGTTCGACGAGCTGCGTCGCGCGCTCTCGGGCGCCACGGTCGTGGTCTCCCACGGCGGCCCGGCCACGATCATGGACGCTCGCGCGGTGGGGCGGCGCCCGATCGTGGTGCCGCGAGATCCGGACCTGGGCGAACACGTCGACGGACACCAGCAGCGGTTCAGCCGCTGGATGGCGGAGCGGGGCCAGGTCGAGCTGGCGGTAGACGAGGGCGACCTCGGCCGCCGCATCGACACCGCTCTCGCCGACCCGGGCTCGGTGGTGATCGACACGGCGAGCGGCGACGTGGCCGCGAGCGTGGCCCGCTTCAGCGCGCTGGTCGACCGCCTGCTCGACGGCTGACGCCGCCGCGCGGTGGCGCGGGAAGGTTCAGGTCGCGCTGCGGCGGCGGGTGGCCAGCACGACCACGCCGCCGACGGCCACGAGGGCCACGCCGATCATGCCGGTCTGCAGGACATCGCTGCCGGTGACCGCCAAGCGATCACGGCGCGGCGGCGGGGGTGCGGCCATCTCGCGATGGGCCGGGGCGGGGGGTGCGGTCGTGGGCGGCGGCGTGGTCGGCGGCACCGCCGTGTAGTCGGGGTTGCTCGTGTAGTCCGGGTTGCCGGCGGCGTGGACCGTCGACGCGAACGCCAGCGGCAGCGCGAGGCAGGCGACGACGGCGAGGAGACGCAGGACCCGAGGCACGACTCCGATCGTACGAGCGTCGGCGCCCCGGGTCAACACGGAACGTGGTCGGCCGCAGGATTTCGCTACGGAACGTCACCATTCGATGGTGCGGCGCCGATCTCGCTCGTAGGTCTTGCCGTCGACCGTCCAGCGCAGCGTGGGCGCGCGGGCCGCCGGCTCGATCACCAGCGACCGCACCTCGGCGGGCAGCGTGAAGCGGGCGGTGAGCGTCATCCGCTGGCCGCGATCGAGCAGGACGTACGCGCCGATGGTGGCGGACGGCCCGTCCCGACCGCGCATGGTCAGGTAGCGCCCGCCGTCGAGGCGCAGGCCGGTGGCCGACGGGGGCACGTCGAGCGAGACGATGCCGGCGTAGCGGCCGGCGACGAGCCCGGGCGCGTTCGGGCCGGTGATGTAGCGGGGCTCGCCGGCCGGCGTCTCGTTGGCCAGCTGGATGGAGACGGTCACGTCGGTGGCGCCGCGGTCGAGGACGCGGGTGGTCAGCGTCGCCGTCACCGGCAGGAACTGGTCGAGCTTGTTGGCCCCTCGATTGAGCACGGAGACGGCCAGGGAACGCTCGGTCAGATGGCCATCCATGCCCACCCGGGCCCACGCTCGCTGTTGGACCGGATCGGCCGACCACACCAGCAGGTGGCGGCTCTGCACGGCGTCGAGCAGCTCGGAGGCCAAGCGCTCGAGCTTCCAGCCGCCCCGCTCGAGCCGGTCGAACACGACCCGCGCCACCGCGCCCAGCCGATCGCGGCGGGCCGCCCGGTCGGTCGGGAACAGCTGGTATTGCTGGTGCAACAGCTGCTCGCGCACGTTGTCCGCCGTGTAGCGCTGCCCCTCCACCACCACGGGCCCGACCACCCGGAGCAGGCCACGCACGCCGTCGACGTCGACCACGATCACGCCGTCGACCGGCTGCGCCTGCGGCACGTGCGGCCACATACGGCGAGCTTGGGCCGCACTCGTCGGGAAGTCCGGCGTGAGCGCCAGGTTGCGCAGGTCGCGGCCCGGATCGCCGAGCCAGGACCAGTTGCGGGCCACGTCACCCGTGACCGGCACGGTGCCGGCCGGCAGCACCAGCGTCTGGGTCGGGCGCACCTCGCCGAGGCGCAGCCGCCCACCGCCGATGTCGACCGGTGCGGCCGACAGGTACATGCCGCCACCAGCGCGCATCTCGGCGTTGTTCGCGGCCAGCAGCAGCTCGTGGGAGGGCCCGTCGAGCAGCCGGGCCACGGCTTCGGCGACGGCTCGGGCACGGTCCAAGCCCTCGGAGGCATCAACCTTGGCCTTCAGCAGCCGATCGTGGGCACGGTGAAGTGGTCCGATCAGCCCTGTCCCGCTCCCGGGATCGATGCCTGCGAGGCGCTGCCTGGCCGTGGCCGTGAGGGCCGCGAGCTGGCGCACCACCCGCACGCGCCCGGGCCCGACCGGCACCGGGGCCGCGGTCAGGCGGTGCAGGTCGGCCAGGGCCGCCTGCGCGGTCGTGGTCATCCGGGTGGACGCGCCGGTGAGGTGGTCGCCGGCTCGGATCTGGCGGCCGACGACCGGCAGCAGCCGCAGCGGCGACAGCAACGGGTTGCGCAGCGTGCTGCGGGCCGAGGCGAACCCGTGGCGGGCCTGCTCGAGCCGCAGGTCGGTCGCCGGTGCCAAGAGCTCGGTCGGATCGACGGCCGCTCGGGCCCGTTCCAGGCGGCTCAACGCCCGGTCGGCCTCGCTGCGCGCCCGCAGGAGCAGCAGCCCGCACACGGCCGCCCACACCAGCAAGAGCCCGGCGACGCCGCCCAGCACCAGCCGCCGTCGTCGTCCCCCCACGGCTGGCAGCGTACGGCAGGCCCTGCCGCGGCCCGGGCCGGCTCCTCGTGAACGCTCCGACCGCCAGCTCATCGCTGTCCGCCGCGCCCCCGGTCGCCGCGCCCCCTGCCGTGCCCGACAGCGTGCCGGCCAGCCCGCTGGCCACCACGCACACCGCGGCTCCCGCCGGCCACCGGGCCAAGCTGCTGCTCGTGGTGGCGGACATCGTGGTCCTCGCCGCGGCCATGGGCGGCACCTACCTCCTCGAGCAGACCCTGCTGAGCCGGCTCAGCGACTCTGGGAACGACCAGCGGTTCCTGTTCATCTCGCTCCTCACGCTGCCCGGCTGGCTGGCGGTCTTCGCCAACCAGCGGCTCTACAACACGCGCTTCATCGGCCGGCGTATCGACGAGAGCCGCCGGGTCATCAACGCCTGCTTCCTCGGCATGCTGCTCGTGGCGCTGGTCGCGTCGGGCAGCGGCTTCCTGCTGCCCCGCTCGGCGCTCGTCACCCTGTTCCTGGCGGCCACGGTCCTGGTGCTCTTCGAGCGCGAGCTGGCCCGGCGGCTGTTCCTCCGCCTGCGCTCCAGCGGCCGCATGCTGCGGTTCGTGGTGATCGCCGGGGCCAACCCCGAGGGCCGCGAGCTGGCAGCCATGCTCGCGACCGAGCCGTGGCTCGGCTACCACGTGCTCGGCTTCGTCGACGACAGCACGTCCGACCCGCAGCCCGTCGCCGGCGTGCCGCTGCTCGGCACGCTGGCCGACACCGGCCGGATCGTGCGCGACAACTCCGGCACGAGCGTGATCGTGGCGTCGAGCGGCGTCGACACCGAGGTCACGAACCGTCTGGCCCGCGACTTGCTGGACCAGGGCATCCACGTCGAGCTGTCGTCGACGCTGCGGGACATCTCCTCGCAGCGCCTCACCGTGCGGCCGCTCGGCCGCTTTCCGATCGTGTACGTCGAGCCCGTGCTGCGCGGCGGGTGGCGCGCCGTCGCCAAGCGCACGTTCGACGTCGTGGGCGCCGGCGTCGGGCTCGTCCTCGCCTCGCCGATCCTGCTGGCCGCGGCCGTCGCCATCCGCCTCGACTCGAAGGGCGGGGTGCTGTTCCGCCAGACCCGCGTCGGGCGCAACAGCACCCCGTTCCAGGTGCTCAAGCTGCGGACGATGGTCAGCGACGCCGAGGCGCAGCTGGCCGGGCTTGCCGCGCTCAACGAGGCGGACGGGCCGTTGTTCAAGATGCGCTCGGACCCCCGCGTCACCCGGGTGGGGCGCGTCCTGCGCAAGACGTCGATCGACGAGATCCCCCAGCTCTGGAACGTGCTGCGGGGCGAGATGAGCCTCGTCGGCCCGCGGCCGGCACTCCCCCACGAGACCGAAGAGTGGGACGCGCTGCTCACCCAGCGGCTGCGGGTCAAGCCGGGGATGACCGGCATGTGGCAGGTCAGCGGGCGCAGCGACACCTCGTTCGAGGACTACACCCGCCTCGACCTGTACTACGTCGACAACTGGTCGCTCGCCACCGACCTCGCGATCCTGGCCAAGACGATCCCCGTCGTCCTGCTGCGCCGCGGCGCCGCGTAGCTCAGCGGTCCAAGACCACCAAGCCGTGGTCGACGCGGTTGAGGGGATCGGGGCCGGCGCCGGTCGCGACCACGATGTCCTCCAAGCGCAGCCCCCAGCGACCCTCGACATAGATGCCGGGCTCGACCGAGAACGCGTGTCCAGGCGCGAGCGCGGTCCGGTTGCCGGAGACCACGTACGGGTCTTCGTGCTCCTCGATGCCGATGCCGTGGCCCGTGCGGTGGATGAACTGATCGCCGTAGCCGGCGGCGCTGATGATGTCGCGAGCGGCGGCATCGACGGCCTCGCAGCTGGTGCCGACGGTGGCGGCCGCGACCGCGGCCTGCTGCGCCTCGAGCAGCACCGCGTAGGCCTCGGCGAGGTCGCTCGGCGGTTCACCGAGGTGCACGCAGCGGGTGATGTCCGAGCAGTAGCCGGCACCGCTCTCGGTGCGCATGGTGCCGCCGAAGTCGCACAGCACCACGTCGCCGACCGCGATGGTGCGGTCGCCCGGCTCGTGGTGCGGGCTGGCGGCGTTGGCCCCGGCGGCGACGATGGCGAAGTTGACCCGCTGGTGGCCCTCGGCACGGAGTCGCCGGCCGATGTCGGCCGAGACCTCGGCCTCGCTGCGCCCCACGAGCGGGATCTCACCGCCCTGCAGCTGGGCCGCGACCCGGTCAGCGGCCTGACCGGCCCGGCGCAGCGCCTCGATCTCCGCCGCGTCCTTGACCGCGCGCAGCGGCCCGGTCACCTCACCCGCCTTGCCGAACGTCGTGCTCGGCAGCGCCGCCTGGAGGTCGACCAGGAAGCGGGCCCAGGTGCGGTCGCCGATGGCGGCGCGGCCAGGACGACCAGCCAACTCGGCCACGATCGCCACCGGGTCCTCGGTCTCGCCCCAGGCCCGCAGGGCGAAGACGTCCGCCCGCTCGACCACGCGGGGCGCTTCGAGGCGGGGGACGACCAGCGTCGCCGGCGCGTCGCGCGGCACCACCAGCATCGTGAGCCGCTCGAGGGGCATGGCCTCGTAGCCGGTCAACCAGGGCAGGTCGGGCCCGACCGACAGCAGCACCACGTCCACCCCCTGCTCGCCCATCGCGGCGCGGACTCGGTCGAGGCGGGCGGCGTGCATCGCCTCAGGCTACGGCGCTCGCCGGCCGTCGACGGCGGGGAGGCCGTCGATGCTGACGGTGTTCTTCTCGGCGCGGTAGTGGTCGAGCTCGGCGGCGGACTTGCTGGCGGACCACTCGTCCATGGTCGGTCGCGGGCCGACGAGGTCCATGATCGGCACGCCGTAGCCGCACGAGGTGGCGATCCGGTCGACGTGCAGGAGTACGATGCTGCGCCGGCCCGGCCGTTCGGGGAACTGGGTCACGAGCTCGTCCCAACGCTCGTCGCCGGGGAGGACCGTGGACCCATGGCCGTACAGGCGCACGATCTGGGGCTTGGGCCCGAACGAGCAGAGCATGACGGTGAGCCGACCGTTCTCGCGGACATGGGCGATGGTCTCAGCCCCGCTGCCGGTCACGTCGAGGTAGCCCACCTCGTGAGCGCCGAGCACTCGCAGCGAGGCGCCGTCCTTCGGCGAGACGTTCACCCGCCCGTCGCCGGCGAGCGGCGCCGACCCCACGAAGAACACCGGCTGCTCGCGCATCCAGGCGCTCAGGTGGTCGGGGATCGAGTCGAAGGTGCGGCCCATGGGCCCTGATTCTGGCGGCTTGGGGTGCCCGACTCCCAGCCGATACCGCGACCAGCAAGCAATCGGTCGGTCGGTCGGTCGGTCAGTCGGCGAAGGCGAGGGTGGCTCGGGCCGCGGCGGCGGCCTGCTTCGCGTGGTGGCTCGAGCGGGTGAGTGGGCTGGCCTCGACGTGGGTGATGCCCATGGCCTCGCCGGCGGCCTTGAGGGCGGCGAGCTCGTCTGGCGTCCACCAGCGGGCGACCGGCAGGTGGTGGCTGGTCGGGCGCAGGTACTGGCCGATCGTGACGATGTCGGTGCCGACGCCGCGGAGGTCGACCAGAGCCGCCTCCACCTCGTCGGTCGTCTCCCCCATGCCGACCACCAGGCTCGACTTCGTGATCAGGCCGGCGCGCTTGGCCCGGGCCAGCACGGCCAGGCTGCGGGCGTAGGACGCCGACGGCCGCACAGCCCGCTGCAGCCGGGGCACGGTCTCGACGTTGTGCGCGAGCACCTCGGGCCGGGCGTCGAAGATCAGCTGGAGTGCGGCCGGATCACCCTTGCAGTCCGAGATCAGCACCTCGACCTGCGCGTCCGGTGTGCGCCGGCGGATGGCCTCGATGGTGGCGGCGATGTGGAGGGCGCCGCCGTCGGCGAGGTCGTCGCGCGCCACGGTCGTGAGCACCACGTAGTCGAGGCCCATGCGCTCGACCGCCTCCGCGACCCGCTCGGGCTCGCCGGGATCGGCCGGCTCGGGCTTGCGGGTGTCGACCAGGCAGAAGCCGCAGGCGCGGGTGCAGCGCTCGCCGTTGACCATGAAGGTGGCCGTGCCGTCGGCCCAGCACTCGAAGATGTTCGGGCAGCCGGCCTCCTCGCAGACCGTGACGAGATCGAGGTCGCGCATCGTGCGCTTGAGCCGTAGGTAGTCGTCGCCGATGCGGACGTTGGCGCGCATCCACTCCGGCTTGCGCTCGCCGATGGCCAGCCCCTGCGCCACCCCGGCCTCGGCCAACCGGCCGAGCAGCCGCACCGACGTGCCTTCGGCCGCGGCCGGCGAGGGTTGGCCGCTCGCCGCCCTTCGGCGCAGATTCTGTGCCGATTCTGCACCGACGGGCGAGCGCACGGTGCCGGCCAGCTCGCCGGGACCCTCGCCCCGCGAGAAGGGCGCGAGGTCGCTGGCGCGGTGGCGCCACACGACGTCGTGGCGATCGTGCCCACCCGCGCCCCAGCGGGCCGTGGCCCGGGCGACGACGGCGTCGACCACCTGTTCCATCGACACGTCGACGCGCTCGGCCGCCAGCGACGTGACCTCCTTGCCGACCAGGCCGCACGGGACGATGTGGCCGAACATCGCGAGGTCGGGCGCGACGTTGAGCGCGAACCCGTGCAGCGTGCGGCCGCGACTCACCCGGACGCCTATGGCGCAGATCTTGCGCGGAGCCGGCCCGGCGACGTCGACCCACACGCCCGGAAACCCCGGCAACCGGTCGGCCGGCAGCCCGAGGTCGGCCAGGACGTCGATCACGAGCTGCTCGACTGCAGCGACGTAGGCGACCGTGTCGGCCATGGTGCCGCCGTCCTTGCCGGGCAGCGAGAGGATCGGATAGCCGACGAGCTGACCGGGGCCGTGGTAGGTCACGTCGCCGCCGCGATCGGTGGCGACGACCTCAGCGCCCACCGTGGCCGGGTCCACAAGGATGTGCGCGGGGTCGGCCCGCACGCCGAGCGTGTACACGTGCGGGTGCTCGAGCAGCAGGAGGTGCTGGTCGGGCCCCTGGTCGAACAGGCCGTGCTGCAGCGCCCACGCGTCCTGGTAGCGGACGCGGCCCAGCCAACGCACGTGGAGCGGCGCGTCGGGCGAGCGGTTCACGGTGCCACGCCGACCTAGAGCTCCGCGGCCCAGTCGCGGGTCTCGAGGATCTCTCGCACCCGCGCCAGGAAGCGGGCGGCGTAGGCCCCGTCGAAGGCACGATGGTCCCAGCCGAGCGTGAGATTGCCGACCGAGTGGATGGCGATGGACTCGGTGCCGGTGGCATCGGTGACCACCACGGGCCGGCGGGCGACCCCGTCCGTCGACAGGATCATCACCTGAGGCTGGTTGATGATCGGCAGCAGGATCTCGGTGCCGGTGAAGCCGACGTTGGTGATCGTGACCGTGCCGCCGGTGATGTCGTCGGCCGACAGCTTGCGGTGGTGGGCCCGGTCGGCCAGCTCGGCCACCTCACGGGCGATGGCCCGCAGCCGCTTGTCCTGCGCGTGGTGCACGACCGGCACGATCAGGCCCTCGTGATCGAGGTCGACGGCCACCCCGAGGTGCACGTCGCCGTGGACGACGAGCTCGCCCTCACCGACCGACGCGTTGAGCAGGGGGTACTCGGCGATCGCATCGACCAGGGCCCGAGCCACGAACGGCAGGTAGGTCAGCGACGTGCCCTCCTCGGCCTTGAACTGGACCTTGTGGGCCGTGCGCACTCGTTCGATGCGCTCGTAGTCGACCTGCACGGACACGTAGGCGTGGGCCGACGTCCCGAGGGACCGGACCATGTGCTCCGCGGTGATCTTGCGGATCTTGTTGAACGGCACCGAGGTGTCGGCGCCGTGCACCGGAGTCTCCGAACGGGGTGCGGGAGCCGGAGCTGCGGCCGCCGGCGCGGGAGCCGGGGCGGCGGCGGG
>JAODBM010000235.1 GCA_025463985.1 Acidimicrobiales bacterium | reverse complement strand
TGCCAGCGTGGTGCCCCGTGAACCCGCCGCCCCACATCGCCCATCACGTCGCCGGCCGAGCCGATCGTGCGGCGCCGCGCCCGCTGCAGGACGTCGGCGCAGAATCGGTGCCGAATCTGCGCCGACGGCGCCGGACGCACGGCGCGTCGGCGTCGGTCCTCACGCTCGTGCTCGCGCTCGCGCTCGTGGCGACCGCGTGTGGCGGGTCGGGACACCACCCGTCGACCGCCGCGACACGACCGTCGACGATCGCCGCCACGGTCCCGTCGACCACCGTGCCGGCGACCACGACCACGCCCGTCACGACCACCGTGACCACCACCCGAGCGACGACCACGACCCGGCGGGCCGCGCCGGCGAGCACCACCACCGCGCCGCCCTCGACGGCGGCGCGCCCCAACGGGGGTGGCTTGCAGGGCGTGACGATCGTCGTCGACCCCGGCCACAACGGGGCCAACGGCGCCCACCCGGCCGAGATCAACCGACCGGTCGACGCCGGTGGCTTCCAGAAGCCGTGCAACACGACCGGCACCGCTGAGGGCGCGGCCACCGAGTCGGCGGTCAACCTCCAGATGGCCTTCCGCCTCAAAGCGGCCCTGGAAGCGCTCGGCGCCAGGGTCGTGCTGACCCGCGCCGACAACGCGGGCTGGGGTCCGTGCATCGACCAGCGCGGGCTCCTGGCACGACAGGTCGGCGCCGCGGCGCTCGTGTCGCTCCACGCCGACGGCGCCGGGTCCGGCCAGCACGGCTTCCACGTGATCCATCCCGGCGCCGTGCCCGGCTACACCGACGGCATCGTCGAGCCGTCCAGTCGCCTCGCGACCCTGGCCCGCGACCGATTGGTCGCGGCCGGCCTTCAGCCCTCGAACTACGTCGGCCAGGGTGGGCTGATCGAGCGCACCGACCTGGGCACGCTGAACCGGGCGGGCGTGCCGGCGATCATGCTGGAGGCGGGCAACATGCACGATCCCGGTGACCTCGGCCTCGTCACCGGCGCCACCGGCCAGGACCGCGTCGCCCACGCGCTCGCCGACGCCCTCTCGGCGATGCTCCACCGCTGACCGGCGAGGGCCCCTCGCGGGCTGAGCCCTCACAGGCCTGCGGTGTCAGCCGACAGGACGTGCAGACGATCAGCCATCCAGGAGCGGGCATGCAGGTCTACGAGCTGGCCGACGAGCTGGGCGTGCGGAGCATCGAGGTCGTCGATGCCTGCGAGCAGCTGGGCGTCGGCGTCGTCCGGGCCGGCACCCAGCTCGACGAGGCCGCCGCCGAGAAGGTCCGCGCCGCGCACCGGCGACGCCTCGAACGCAACGATGCGGCTGCCCTCGTACTTGTGCCGTCCTCGCCGGTACCCGTGGCCGTCGCCGAGACCGGCTGGGTCCCTCCTGGCGCGGCGCCACCGCCGCCCCCACCGCCTTGGATCCACGCCACGCAGATCCCGCAGCCGCCGCCGCCCGCGCCCCCGAAGGCCCGCCGAGGCGCGCCGACCCACCCCCTCGTCAACAAGGCGCTCCTCCACCTCGTGCTGGGCCACGTCGTGCCGTTCGTGGGCATCTACTTCTGGATCTCGAGCGTCGTGGTCGCCGGCAAGGCAAGGCGGCAGATCCGCTACTCGGGCGGGCGCTACGGCGGCGACACCACGGCGTTGGTCGTGCAGATCGTCTTCTGGGTCGAGGTCGCGGCCGCGGTCGTCGGCCTGATCGCCGTCGTGGTCGCCCTGCGGCACCTGCCGGCCACGCCCACCCCGGTGACGGCTCCGTGAGGTCCGCCTCGTAGCATCGCCGGCGTGCCGACCATCGACGCCGACCACCTGCCGCAGGGCGACGAGAAGGTCCAGGCGGTCCGGTCGATGTTCGACGCGATCGCCCCCCGGTACGACCTCGTCAACCGGATCATGACCTTCCGCATGGACATGGGCTGGCGCCGGCGGACCGTGCGCGACCTCGACCTCCCCCCGGGCTCGGCGGTGCTCGACCTGGCCTGCGGCACCGGCGACCTGTGCCGCGAGCTGGCCACTCGGGGCCTGCGGCCGGTCGGCATGGACCTGTCGTTCGGCATGCTCGCCGCGGCCCGCACCGCGGCGCCGCTCGTGCAGGCCGACGCCCTGCGCCTCCCGGTGCCCGACGGCGGCGTCGACGGCGCCACGTGCGGGTTCGCGCTGCGCAACTTCGTCGAGCTGGCGCCCTTCTTCGGCGAGCTGGGCCGCGTGGTGCGCGCCGGCGGCCGCGTCGCGCTGCTGGAGGTGGCCGAGCCGAGCAACGGCGTGCTGCGCTGGGGGCACGGCGTGTACTTCGGCAAGGTGGTGCCCCGCATCGGCGGCCTGCTGTCCGACGGCGCCGCCTACCGGTACCTGCCGAAGTCGGTCGCCTACCTGCCCGAGCCGGCGGCCATGCTCGACCTGCTGCGCGCCGCCGGGTTCGCCCGGGTCGAGCGCCGGCTGCTGTCGGGCGGCATCGCCCAGCTGATCACCGCCACCCGGGCGCCCTCGTGAGCCGCCCCCGCCCCGCATGTCGGACTGGGGCCGGCGATCGTGCGCTCTCTGCGACCCGACGTTGCCGACCGCGGGCGGGTCGGAACCGGTGACGCTCGAGGCCCGGACCCGGCGGCTCGACCGCGACCTCGCCCTGCTCGACGTGGCCGGGGCCGACGGCGTCCTGTTCGAGCGCTCGGGCCACGGCTTCGCAGGACGCGGCGTCGCCGCCCGCGTGCCGGTCGCGGACATCGCCGCCGTCCTCGGTGCCATCGCGGTCATCGACGACGAGGTCGGGCGGCCGGGCTCGGGTCCGGTGGCCTTCGGCGCGCTGCCGTTCCGGCCGGGCGCGCCCGCCGACCTCGTGGTGCCCGAGCTGATCGTCCACCGCGCCGACGACGGCACCCGCTGGGCCACCACGGTCGGCACTGCTGGCGCTGTCGCGGACCCGCGTGACGCCGTCGATGCCTTGCCGCCGCCCGCGCCCCCGCACGCCGGGCCGTCGTCGTTCGAGGTGCGCTCGTCGCGGCCCCCGGCTGAGTGGACCGACGCCGTCGCCACCGCCACCAAGCGCATCGCCGCCGGCGCGCTCGACAAGGTGGTGCTGGCCCGCGAGGTCGTGGTGACCGCCGATGCCCCGATCCCCATCCCGACCGTCCTGGCCCGCCTGCGCCACGCCTACCCCGACTGCTTCCTGTACCTGGTCGACGGATTCCTGGGCGCCAGCCCGGAGCTGCTCGTGGCCCGGCAAGGCGACATCGTGCGCTCGCAGCCCATGGCCGGCACCGCGCCCCGCCGCGGCGACCCGCACGCCGATGCCCGCATCGCCGCCGCCCTGCTCGCCAGCCCCGTGTACCGCCACGAGCACCAGGTCACGATCGACGCGGTCCACGACACGCTGCTCGGGTTCTGCTCCTACCTCGACGACGAGCCCGAACCGTCGGTCGTCCACCTGGCCAACGTCGTCCACCTGGCCACCACCGTCGAGGGCCGGCTCTCGCACCCACCCGCGTCGGTCCTCGACCTGGTCGCCGCGCTCCACCCCACCCCCGCGGTCTGCGGCCGGCCCCGGGACGCCGCGCTCGCGCTGATCGACGAGCTCGAGCAGCTCGACCGCGGCCGCTACGCCGGCACCGTCGGCTGGGTCGACCGCTCGGGCAACGGGCAGTGGGCCGTCAGCATCCGCTGCGGCACGATCGACGGTGCGGAGGCCCGCATCGTCGGCGGCAACGGCATCGTCGCCGACTCCGACCCCCACACCGAGCTGGTCGAGACCCGCGCCAAACTCCAGGCCGTCCTGTCCGCCATCGTCCGGCCCTAGCCGCCCCCACCCCTGCCGCACCCCCGAACTGGGCGGGATCCCGGTCGCTGGGGCGACCGCAGTTCCGCCCAGTTCAGGCTTCAGGCGGGGGCGTCGGCGAGGCGGGCGAGCTCGTCGTCGACGACGGACGGGTCGAGCTTGGCGAACAGCGGGCTGGCCTCGCCGAGCGGCGCGCCGGGCGGCATCCGCAGCGGGCCCCAGGTCGGGCCGCCCAGCGGGGTGCGCAGCACGAGGTGGCGGTCGTCGCCCTCGCCGACCAGCGATCGCTCGGGCAACGGCACGTCGGCGTCGACGCCGAGGTTCGCGTACACGCGCTGGGCCCCGTGCGGGAGGAACGGCGTGAGCATGACGTTGAGGTCGCAGATGGCGTCGTAGGCGACGCCCAGCACGCCGAGCGCGGCGGCTCGGTCGGTCTTGAGCAGCTTCCAGGGCTCGTGGCGCGACAGCAGCGCGTTGACCTCCTGGGCGAGCGCCATGGCCTCGACCAGCGCCTCCTTGAACCGGAAGCGGCTGATCGAGCCGCCCACGGTGTCGAAGCCGGCGGCGATGCGGTCGAGCAGCTCCTCGCCGTCGGCCGGGCGGTCGGCGCGCTCGGGCACGGTGGCGCCCTCGCGCCGCAGCATCGCGCAGACCCGCTGCACGAGGTTGCCCCAGTTGGCGACCAGCTCCTCGTTGTTGCGGCGGACGAACTCGGCCCAGGTGAAGTCCGTGTCGCTGTTCTCCGGCCCGGCGATCGCGAGGTAGTAGCGGAGCGGATCGGGGCCGTAGCGCTCGACCACGTCGCGCACGTAGATCACGACCTTGCGCGACGAGGAGAACTTCTTGCCCTCCATCGTGAGGTACTCGCTGGCGACGACGTCGTCGGGCAGGTGCAGCGGCGGGTGCGAGCCGTCCGGGCGGTCCCGCAGCGGCCCGTCGTAGGCGGCCAGCATGACCGGCCAGAGGAACGAGTGGAACGGGATGTTGTCCTTGCCCTGGAAGTACGCGTGCTCCGCGTCCTCCACCAGCCACCAGCGCTGCCAGGCCAGCTCGTCGCCGGTCAGCGCCGCCCACTCGATCGAAGCCGAGAGATAGCCGATGACCGCGTCGAACCACACGTAGATGCGCTTGAGTGGATCGTGCTCCCAGGCCTCGACCGGCACCGGGACGCCCCAGCCGGTGTCGCGGGTGATGGCCCGCACCACGGCGTCGTCGAACAGGCGGAGCGAGAACTTGCGGACGTTCGGCCGCCAGCTGAGCTTGGCGTCGAGCCAGGGCCGCAGGATCGGCGCGAACCTCGGGAGGTCGAGCGCGTATTGGGTGGTGGTGCGGAACACCGGGGGCTTGCCGTCGATCGTGCTGCGGGGCTCGATGAGGTCCGCCGGGTCCAGCTGGTTGCCGCAGTTGTCGCACTGGTCGCCGCGGGCGGCCGGGTAGTTGCAGATCGGGCAGGTGCCCTCGATGTAGCGGTCGGGCAGCGTGCGGCCGTCGACCGACGAGAAGGCGGCGAGCTGCTCGATCTCGATCACCGCACCGCTGCGCAGCAGGCCCCGGAACAGCTCCTGGCTGACCGCGTAGTGGTTCGTCGTGGCGGTGCGAGTGAACAGGTCGTAGGACAGGCCGAGCGCCTGGAGGTCGTCCACGATGGCCTCGTTGTTCCGGCGCACCAGCTCCGCCGGCGTCAACCCCTGCCGCTCGGCCTCGACGGTGATCGGCGTGCCGTGCTCGTCGGTGCCCGACACCATCAGCACCTCGTGGCCGGCCATCCGCGCCCAGCGCGCCCAGATGTCCGATGGGATGCCGAAGCCGGCGACGTGGCCGATGTGGCGCGGCCCGTTGGCGTACGGCCACGCGACAGCGGCGAGCAAGGGACCAGGCACCGCGGGACGACCTCCTCGTGAAAGGAGGTCACCCTAACGCCCGACCACAACCCGCTTCCGCGGCCTGGCGGTGGGTGCTCAGCCGAGCGCGGCGACCACGGCGGCGTGCAGTTCGTCGTGGACGGCGACGTTGCTGGCCCGCTCGGTGCGCACGCGGACGAGGCGGACCCCGCCGGAGCGCACGGCGGCCGCGATGGTCGGGCCGACGTCGGCCGCGGCGCTGGGCTCGAGGCTGATCAGCCCGTGGGCGGCCGCCAGCATCGGCAGGTCGACCCCGTGCGGCGTGCCGAACAGCTGCTCGAAGCGCTCGTCGGCGAGCTCCGTGGCCTGCGGCAAGAACGAGAAGATCCCGCCCCCGTCGTTGTCGACCACGACCACCGTGAGGTCGATGCCGCGGCCCGCCGCGCCCAGCAGGCCGTTCGCGTCGTGGAGGAACGCGACGTCGCCGGTGAGCAGCACGGTGCGGCCGGCCTCCGCGTCGGCCGCCCGGGTCGCCGCAGCGCGGGCGCCGGCCACGGCGACGCCGACGGCGGTCGACGTCACGCC
>JAODBM010000215.1 GCA_025463985.1 Acidimicrobiales bacterium | reverse complement strand
GCGACCGGTGCCGCGCGTCGAACCCGACGGCGACGCCCCGCCGGCCCGCATCCGGGTCGCCCGACCGCACCCACGCAGCCAGCGCGGCCGCCGCCCGCACGACGACCGCGAGGTTCATCCGGTTCGGCCCGGCCCCGAGCGCGCCCCGTAGCCCGGCCGTGCCGAACTCGAGCGGCGCCGAGAACCGGTCGACGAGGTCGGCCGCGGCGGCCGGATCGCCCTCGTCGACGCGGGCGAGCAGCGCCTGCAGCTCGCTCCGCGTCGCGGGGTCGGGGTCGTCGGCCAGCCACTCCTCCGCGTGCTGCCGCAACTCTTCGGCGGTCATGGTCGCGTCCATGCCCGCATGGTCCGACTCGATGCGGCGGCGCGGGCGAGGTCGGTCACCGGTCAGATGCGACCGACGACGTCAGCGATCAGCGCGCCCATGTGGTCGGCCGACGCCGCCGCCGCGGCCAGCACGTCGTCGTGCGCGAGCACGTCGCCGCCGATCCCCGCGGCGAGGTTCGTGACGAGCGAGACGGCGAGCACCTCGGCGCCCGCGTGCACGGCGGCGATCGTCTCCATCACCGTCGACATGCCGACGAGATCGGCACCCAACGCCCGGGCCGCCTCCACCTCCGCCGGCGTCTCGTACGTGGGGCCGAGGAAGCCGCAGTACACGCCCTCCTCCAGCGTCGGATCGGCGGCGCGGGCCAGGGCGCGGAGCCGGGGGCTGTAGGCGGTCGTCATGTCCACGAACCGCGGCCCGAGTCGCTCGTCGTTGCCCCCCACCAAGGGCGATTGCCCGGTGAAGTTGACGTGATCGGCCACGAGGACCGGCTGGCCAACGTGCATGCCGGCCCGCAGCCCACCGGCGGCGTTGGTCAGCACCACCGTGCGACACCCTGCCCGCACCGCGGTGCGCACCGCGTGCGCGACCACGCGTGGATGGTGGCCCTCGTAAAGGTGGACCCGGCCCGTGAACGCGAGCACCCGCCGAGAGCCGTCACGCAGCGACCGCACGGTCGATCCGTGTCCCTCCACGCTCGAGGCCGGGAAGCCGCCGAGGTCCGCCAGCGGCACCTCGGCCACCAGCGCGCCCATGCGATCGGCCGCCCCCTGCCAGCCCGACCCCAGCACGATGGCCAGATCGTGACGCTCGACCCCGGTGGCCTCGGCCAGCGCCGCCGCCGATGCCTCGGCGGCACCGAATGGATCGAGGATCGGATCGACGGCTTGGGCCACGCGCTGCACTCCTCGGGGTTCGGGTGCTCCGGGTTCGGATGCTCCGGGTTGGGCGGATCAGTTTGACCGACCAGCCGGCCGGGCGCGCCGGGCGCCGCGCCCTGCCGGGGAGCGGGGGCGCAGCGGGTCAGAAGCCGCGAAGCAGCTGATCGAGCGACAGGCCGGGCCGAGCACCTGTGTGGCCGATCACGGCGGCCGCAGCCATCGAGCCGAGCCGACCGCAGTCGCCGAGGTCCTTGCCCTGGGTCAGGCCGAACAGGAAGCCCGAGGCGTACAGGTCGCCGGCGCCGGTGGTGTCGACCCGCTTCGGCACCTGATGGGCCTCGACGGAGACCTCGTCGTCTGCGGTGACCACGACCGAGCCCTCCCGGCCGCGGGTGAGCGCGGCGATCTCGCACACGCCCCGCACGGCGTCGATGGCCTCCTCGAAGGAGGTCGTGCCGTAGAGCCGCGTGATCTCGTCCTCGTTCGCGAAGAGCACGTCGACGCCCGCCTCGACCAGCGCCACGAAGTCCACACGGTGGCGGTCGACGCAGAAGCCGTCGCTCAGCGAGAGCGCCACCTTGCGCCCCGCCTCGTGCGCCGCCCGGGCCGCCGCACCGAACGCGGCCTTGGCCTCGGGCCGGTCGAACAGGTAGCCCTCGAGGAACGTCACCTTCGACGCCCGCACGAGATCGAGGTCGAGATCGTCGGTGCACAGGTTCGACGAGGCACCCAGGTAGGTGTTCATGGTCCGCTGGGCATCCGGCGTGACGACGATCAGGCAGCGTCCGGTCGGGTCGCCTTCGGTGGCTCGCGGGGCGTCGAAGTGCACGCCGAGCGCCTTCATGTCGTGGGCGAAGACCTCGCCGAGCATGTCGTCGCGGACCCGGCCGATGTACGCGGCCCGTCCCCCGAACGAGGCCACGCCCGCCAGCGTGTTGCCCGCCGAGCCGCCCGACATCTCGGTCTTGTCGCCCATCGCGTCGTACAGCTCTTCAGCCCGTTCGGTGTCGATCAGCGTCATCGCGCCCCGCACCAGCGACAGCCGGTCGACGAAATCCTCGTCCTCGCGGCTCAGCACGTCGACGAGCGCGTTGCCGATCCCGAGGACGTCGAAATCGGTCTCATCGTCTGAAAGCTCGCTCACGAACGCAGAACCCTAGGCGTCAGCCGACCTCGCACCGCACGCCGCTCGGCCAACCGCGGGGTTCCGCCTTCGATTGGCGACAGAAGTGGTCGAAATGGACTGACGTGTGACGACCAGATGACGCGGGTACGCCGCCGCCGTGCTGAAGATCCTGAAGTCCCGCCGCCCCGCCGCCATCGCCCTCTGTGCGGCCCTCGTCATCCCAGCCTGCGCCACCCACCACCCCCGCGGCCCCACCGGCGCCGTGACCGCTCCCCGGCCCACCCCGCCGCCTTCCCCCGCTCGACCGCCCACACCCGAGCAACAGGCCGCCGATGCCTACCGCGCGGCGCAGCAGGCATTGCACCTGAGCACCCTCGCCCCCAATCCATCCGACCCTCGGTTGGCTCAGCTTCTGGCTGGTCCGCAACTCGCCCGCACCACGTCGGTGCTCGCCGAGCTCGCCCGCAACAGGATCGCGGTGCGTCTGCGAGACAACCGGCCTCCCGGGGTGCGGGTTCTGGGCGTGTCGCTCGTAACTCCGCAGCGCGCGGTCGTGCGGGCGTGTGTCACCGACGATGCCATCCAGATTCACCTCCCGGACAAGCGGGTGGTCAACGACGCCGTGTCGTCCACCCTGAGCCGGGCGGAGCTCTGGCGCATCGAGCGCAGCTGGAAGCTCATGAGCCAACAGAAGCTGCGTCGATGGAACGACCTGCAGGGATGTGCACGATGAGGGGCCGCCCGAGGCATCCGGGCCCGTCGCTCCACCGCGCGGTCATCCTCGCCACCGTCCTGCTGGCCGCGATAGCTACGGCGAAGCCCGCGTGGGCGGAGAACCCAGACATGTATGTCGCTGCGCACGGCACGCCCGGCGGCGCGACGATCGTCGTGGAGACGCACACCAAAGTCGCGGCGGCGGGGTCCGCGCCGGCAAGCCGCCACGCCGCGGGGTCCGAGTTCGTCAGCTGTGACACGCGGGCGCCCGGGGGACTGGCGTACCTCGACCACCTGGTCAGCTCCAACCAGCTCGGTGAGGCGCGGCCACAGCCTGGCACGACCGAGATCCTCCACCACCACTGCGTCCGCGCCGACGGCAGCTCGGCCGATTGGTTCTCGACGCCGGCACCCGCCGCACCTGCCGCGTCCGCCGCGGTGCCATCGCCGCCCTCCGCGCTCGACCTGGCGCGCCGGGCCGCCGCCAGCCTGCGGCCACCGCCACCGCTCGTGCGGACGTCGCCCGCAGGACCGCAGCTGGTCGGGTTCCCGACCTGGTTCTGGGTCGAGGGCTGGTCACCGCTCACCAAGGCCAGCGAGGTGCCCGGGCTGCGGTCGGTCGTCACGGCCACACCCGTCGCCACGAGGTACGCCTTCGACGACGGAGGCACGCTGCACTGCCAAGGGCCGGGCACCCCATGGCGGCGCGGTGGCGGCGCCGGCCAGCACAGCGACTGCACGCACACGTTCACCCATCACGGCCGCCGTCAGGTCGAGGCGACGGCCAGCTGGTTGCTCACCTGGACCGCGTCGGACGGCCAGAGCGGCACGCTCCCGAGCGTCGATCCGTCCCGGACCCTGAGCCTCGAGGTCCAGGAAGCCCAAGCGATCATCGACTGACGCCGGTTCCCCTCACCCGCTGCGGCCAGCGCGCGCCGGTCCCCGCGCCCCGGAGGACCGGGGGGCGGACCGTCGAACTGGGGCAAGATGACCGACGGTCCGGACCAGACGGCGGGGCCGCGGGACGACGGCTCAGCGGGAGCCGCCGGAGGGGAGCACAGCATGACCAGGTCCACACCCATGCAGCGCGGGCTCACCGTCCTCGGCGTGGCCGGCTGCCTCGCGCTCGTGTCGGCGTGTGGGGCCAGCGCAGGGAAGCTCGGGACCGACGCCTCCTCCACGACCGCCGCGCCCGTCACCGGAGGCGCGTCCACTACGGCCGGTCCCGTGACGTCGGCCGCCCCGACCACCGCGACGACGGCCAGCACCACGACCACGCCGGGCACGACCACCACAACCGGCGGGACCACGACGCCCGGCCTCTCGTCGCTCCCCGCAGGGACGCACTACGTGTACTTCAAGGGGATCTCGCAGGGCTCGATCCGTGGCCAAGCGGTGAGCCTGGTGACCTTCGACAAGGTCGATTTCCTCACTGGGAAAGCTGCCGTCGCAGCTGCGCATGCGGATCACGCCATCCCGGCCAGCCAGGACTTCGTCTACAACGACTACTACATCAGCAACAAGAACCCGGCCCTGCGCACGATGGCCGTGGTCCCGGACGCGCAGGTGCTGGTCGTCGGCTGCAACGGTGGGTGCCCGACGCCTGAGCCGTCGAGCATCGACGCCGCGGTGGCGAAGCCGAACGAGCTGTTCAAGATCCTCGTGCAGAACGTCGGCTCCGACAGCACGATCACGTCGGTCGAGGGCGTCTTCCTGCCCTGAGCCGCTGGCGACGTCGCTCGCGCCGCTCCCCACCCGTGGCCAGCGGCAGCCGACGGGCGGGCTGTGCGGAAGGGGCCGGTACGATCGGCCACCCGTCTGTAGCGCCGAGGAGCGATCGTGACCGGCACCGACTCCATCCGCCTTCCCGCCACCGTCACCCCGAGCCGCTACGACCTGGTCCTCGAACCCGATCTCGAAGGGGCCACGTTCCAGGGCACTGAGGCCGTGGCCGTCGAGGTGCACGAACCGGTCGACGAGATCGTCCTCCATGCCCAGCACCTCACGGTGGACGAGGCCTGGCTCGACCGGCCGGATGGCACCCGGCTCGACGCCACGGCCTCCCTGGACGAGGAGCGCCAAGAGCTGCGGCTCGCCCTCAGCGGCACCGCCGCGCCCGGTGAGTGGACGTTGCACACGCGCTTCGCCGGCACCCTGAACGACAAGCTCGTCGGCTTCTACCGCTCGACGTTCACCGACGACGCCGGCGAGAAGCGCACGCTGGCCTGCACCCAGTTCGAGGCGCCGTACGCCCGCTGGGCCTTCCCGTGCTGGGACGAGCCCGAGCACAAGGCGGTGTTCGGCATCACGCTCATGGTCGACCCTGGCCTGCTCGCCATCTCCAACTCGGCCGAGGTGTCCGACGAGCCCACCGACGACGGGCGCCGGCGCATCCGCTTCGCCGACACCATGAAGATGTCGACGTACCTCGTGGCGTTCGTGGTCGGGCCGCTGGAGGCCACCGAGCCGATCGACGTCGACGGGGTGCCGCTGCGGATCGTGGTCCCGCCCGGCAAGCTGCACCTCACGGACTTCGCCGCGGGGGTCGGCGCCTTCTCGCTGCGGTTCCTGGCCGACTGGTACGGCAGCGCGTATCCCGGCGACAAGCTCGACCTCGTCGCCATCCCCGACTTCTCGTTCGGCGCGATGGAGAACCTCGGCTGCGTCACGTTCCGCGAGACGGCGCTGCTCCTCGACGGGCCCCGCGCCACGCAGGCCGACCAGCAGCGCGTGGCCGACGTGATCGCCCACGAGATCGCGCACATGTGGTTCGGCGACCTGGTCACGATGCGCTGGTGGAACGGCATCTGGCTCAACGAGGCCTTTGCCACCTTTATGGAGATGCTCACGACCGACGCTTACCGGCCGGACTGGGAGCGCTGGACCGACTTCGGCATCGCCCGCTCGGCGGCCTTCGACACCGACTCGTTGTCGTCGACCCGGCCCATCGAGTTCACGGTGAACACGCCGGCGGAGGCCGAGGGCATGTTCGACGTGCTGACCTACGAGAAAGGGTCGTCGGTCGTGCGCATGCTCGAGCAGTACCTCGGCGAGGACCGGTTCCGCGAAGGCATCCGCCACTACCTCGACACCCACCGCTACGGCAACACCGAGACCACCGACCTCTGGGACGCGATCGAGTCGGCCACCGGCGAGCCCGTGCGCCGCATCATGGACACCTGGATCTTCCAGCCCGGCCACCCCGCGGTGACCGTCGAGCGCAGCGACGACGGTCGCACGGTGACCCTGCGCCAGCACCGGTTCCGCTTCGTGGCCGACGCCACGGCAGGAGCGGACGCGGCCGCGGCGGCGGATGACGTGCGCTTCGCGGTGCCCGTGGTGCTGCGGGTCGGGCGAGGCGACACGACCGAGATCCACCGCGTGCTGCTCGACGACGCCGAGACCACGGTCGAGCTGGACGCCGCGGCGGGCTGGGTGCTGGGCAACCACGAGGGCAACGGCTTCTACCGGGTCCAATACTCCGACGCCGACCTCCGCGCGCTGGCTGCGAGCGCGATGGCCGTGCTCTCGCCGCTCGAGCGCTACGGGCTGGTCGAGGACGAGTGGGCGTTCGTGCTCGCCGGCCGCTCCGACTCGACCCGCACCCTTGGCCTGCTGCGGCACCTGGCCGACGAGCACGACCTCGCCGTCTGGCAGCGCATCACCGGCGTGCTGGGCGGGTTCGACCGCCTCGTGCCCGACGACGCCCGACCCGCGCTCCAGCAGTGGATCCGTGGCCTGGTGGGCCCGGCCGCCCGCCGGCTGGGCACGGCCACCGACGCCGACGAGCCGGCGCGCACCCGGGCGCTGCGGGCCACGCTCTTCGAGGCGCTCGCGCTGCTCGGCGACGACCAGCCCTCGATCGAACGAGCCGCCGCGCTCTTCGACCAGCTGGGCGACGACCCGAACGCGGTCGACCCCGACATGGCCAGCGCGGTGCTCCGGGTGGTGGCCGCGCAGGCCGACGCCGCCCGGTGGGAGCAGATCCGGGCACGCGCTCGGTCGGCCGGCAACCCCCAGGACGCGGTGCGCCACCTCACGGCCCTCGGCGCCACCGACGACGCCACGCTCGTCGCCCGCTTCTGCGAGCTCACGCTCACCGACGAGATCCGCACCCAGGATGCGCCGCACCTGCTCGGGCGGGCCCTCCAGAACCGGGTCAACGGCCCCATCGTCTGGCGCTTCGTGACCGAGAACTGGGACGCGCTGCTCGATCGGTTCCCCACGCCGAGCATCGGCTCGATGCTGGGCGGCATCCGCACGTTCAACGACCCGGGCCTGGCCGACGAGGTCGAGGCGTTCCTCGACCTCCATCCCGTGCCGCAGGCGGCCAAGCAGATCGCGCAGCATCGCGAGCGCATGCGCGTCGCCGTCGCGGTGCGGGCACGCGAGGCCGACACGTTGGCGTCGGCGCTGGAATGATCCGCCTCCGGCGCGACCGGTCCCCGGCGGATCCGCGCCCGGTGGCCCACCGAGTCGTGGTGTTCTCGGTCGAGGACACCACGGCCCAGATCACCTGGTCGGCCCTCGGTCCCGGGCCGGTGCGGGTGCGCGCCGCCGACACCACCGTCGACCTGCAGACCGACGGCGGTCCCGGCGCCGCGCTGATCAAGGATCTCCCGCCCAACCGGCTGCTCACCGTCACGCTCGAGGGCGAGGGCGTCCCCGGCACCCAGATCGAGCTGAAGGCTCGGACGCTCGCGCCCCCGCCGGGTGCCGAGCTGGTGCGCGTCGCCACGATCAGCGACCTCCACCTCGGCTCCCGGCGGTTCGGCTACTTCGGCACGATCGTCGAGCACCCGATCCCGGCGATCGACCATCCCGAGCGGTGCGCGGCGGCGGCGTTGGCGGCGGCGGTCGACTGGGGCGCGGCGGACATCGTGGTCAAGGGCGACGTGACCGACAGGGCCCGCCCGCACGAGTGGCGCACCTTCCGCCGGCTCACGGCGGATCTGCCGCTGCCGGTGCACGTGATCCCAGGCAACCACGACGTGCGCGCCACCGGGGTCGACGCCCGCCACGCCGGCCGCGCCTTCGGCCTCGACATCACGACGGACGTCGCCACGCACGACCGTCCCGGCCTGCGCCTGATCCTCGTGAACACCACGGTCCCAGGCCTCGATCGGGGTCACCTCGACGAGCACACCCCCGCGGTGCTCGACGCGCTCGCCGACGCCGACCCCGCGGCCGGCGTGCTGATCGCCGTCCACCACCAGCTCCAGCCGCACCGCGTCGCCGAGGGCTGGCCGTGGGGCGTTCCCCGAGCTGAAGCGCGGCGGTTCCTCGAAGCCGTCGGCGCCCGCCACCGCCACGTGCTCGTCACCAGCGGCCACACGCACCGCCATCGCCGCTGGGGCCACGCCGGCGTCACGATCACGCAGGTCGGCTCGACCAAGGACCACCCGGGCGTGTGGGCCGGCTACGTCGTGCACGAGGGCGGCATGCGCCAGGTCGTCCGCCGCATCGACACGCGCGACATCCTCGACTGGACCGAGCGGACCCGTGATGCCGCGCTCGGGCTGTGGGGCCACGTCGCGCCCGGCCGCCTCGACGCCCGGTGCTTCACGCTCGATTGGCACCGGCCCCAACCGGGTGCGGGCGGAGCGAGCGGTGGGTCGCCGCTTCAGGACACCACGCGGTAGCCGAGCGCGCCGCCGGCGTCCCGCACGGTGACCTCGACGGCGCGGCGCGAGGTGGCGTCGCCCGCGAGGCACTGGAACCGACTGCCCGGCGGCAGGACCCGCGGCGCCGGCGAGCCGCAGGCGACCGTGAACGATCGCTTGAACGCCGTCCGCAAGCGGACCCGCAGGTCCGCCTCGACCTGCGTCGGCCGCACCAGCGCATCGACGAGCCGCACCTGCAAGCTGCCCGAGGCGTCGCGCACGCTGACATCGAGGCGCAGGGGACGACCCGCCGCGGTCAGGGAGCACCGGAAGCGGGTCCCGGGCGCGGCGGCGACCGTGGCCGGGCACCGCGGATCGGTCGCGGCGAGCCCGATCTGCTGGCTGACCGCGCGGACGATCATGGGCTGGGCCCGGACGAGGTCGAGGCTGCGGTTCGGGTGCGACCGGTGCCCGAACGCCACCGCGGCGGCGACGGCCACGACGATGGCGACGACCGCGCCCAGCCCGACGGCAAGACCCCGGCGGCTCCGCCCGGCGGCCATCACGTGGCCAGGAACAGGACGAGCCCGGCCTGCCCGAGGTGGTACGTGGTCATGACCCCGAGGTCGCCCCAGCGGCGCGGCTCGATGAAGCGGTTCCACGCCAGGATGGCGTCGGACACGTAGAAGAGCGTGGCGCCGCCGGCCGCCCACGCCGAGCGGGTCCCGAACGCGCTGACCACCATCGCCGAGATCACCACGAGGTAAGCGACGACCGGCGCGGTCAGCTCGGGGTGCGCGCCCTGGCGGACGCCCGTGACGATCCGGCGGCCGACCGTCGCGATCATGACCAGCACGACGGCGACGCCCACCAACATGAGGACGGTCGACGTCCGGGCAGACAGCAGCGCGATCACGTACGCCACGTGGCCGAGGAAGAACGCACCGAGCCCGGCGAGGAACCAGCGCTCGGAGAGCAGGAGGAACACGTCGCCGGCCAGCGAGCAGACGAGGCCGACCACGATCCAGCCCCGGACGCGCCCGTCGAAGGGATGGACGGCCAGGGCGACGCCGATCAGCGCAGCCAAGGTGGCGGGCTTGGTGACCGCGCGCCACCGCCGATCGCGGCGCACGACCGCGGTCCAGTCGGCCACCGCGAACGCGGCCGCCACCGCGAGGAGCAGCCACGCGGTGCCGTTCACCGCTGCACCCCCGCATCGCTCGCAGCCACGACGCGCCACCCTAGAGGCCGCACCTCAGGCTGGCGCCGCGTCGCTGATCAGGCGTCGGCCAGCGCCGCGTCCCAGCTCAGCCCGGTCGCGATCTGCGATCGGTAGCGCACGATCCGGGCCGGCATGTTCCAGCCCAGGGCGCCCACGACGCGTCCGGCACGGCCGTACAGGGCGGTGAAGCGACGGTCCTCGACCGAGCCGGCCACGACCTGCACCTGGTCGCCGGGCCCGGGTCGGCCGGCGAGCTGCAGCTTGCGGTCGTACTGGTCGCTCCAGAACCAGGGCACGGGCCGGTAGTCGCTGGTCGCGCCGCTGCCGTCCAACAGGCGACGGGCCGCGTGCGCACCCATGTCGATCGCGTTGTCCCAGTGCTCGACGCGCATCACCTCGCCGAACAGCCCGTTCGGCCAGCGGGCGACGTCGCCGGCGGCGACCACTCCGGGCGCGGCCAGCGTCGTCTCGTCGCACAGCACGCCGTCGTCCAGCGCGAGGCCGCTGCCCTCGAGCCAGCCGGTGTTCGGAGTGACGCCCACGCCCACCACCACGACGTCCGCCGGCACGGCGCTGCCATCGGACAGCCGCACCTGCTCGACCCGCGCCCCTCCTTCGAACCCGGCCACACCGGCGCCCGTGCGCAGGTCCACGCCGTGGTCACGGTGGAGGTCGCCGCAGAGCCGGCCCATGTCCTCGCCGAGCACCCGCCCCAGCGGCACGGGAAGCGCCTCGAGCAGCGTGACCTCGGCCCCGCGGCCCCGGCACGTGGCCGCCACCTCGGCACCGATGAACCCGGCGCCCACGACGACCACGCGTGAAGCTCCCGCGTCGAGCGCATCGCGCAGGGCCAGGCAGTCGTCGATCGTCCGCAGCGTGTGGACGCCGGCCATGCCCTCGGGCACGGCGATGCGCCGCGGGGTGGCCCCGGTCGCGATCACGAGGCCGTCGAACTGCTCCTGCGAGCCGTCGTCGAGCGCCACGCGTCGCTCGACGAGGTCGAGCCCCACGGCGGCGACACCGAGGCGCCACGTGAGGTCGAGCGCCTCGCGGTCGCCCACGGGCAGCGCGATCTGGGACGCCTCCTTGGCACCGGCCAGGACCTGCTTGGACAGCGGGGGCCGGTCGTAAGGGCGATGGGGCTCGTCGCCGATCACCGTGAGCGGACCGTCGAAACCTTCTTCACGGAGTGCTTCGGCCGCCCGCAGCCCCGCGAGGGACGCGCCGACGACCACGATGCGGCGCACCGAACCGGACCCCAGACGCCCGGGCGCTCAGTCCTCGATCTTGATGGCTTGCTTTGGGCAGCGCCGCACCGCGTCCTCGACCTTGGCGCGCAAGGTCTCGTCGGGCTCGTCTTGCAGCACGTAGAGGAAGTCGTCTTCGCGGACCTCGAAGACCTCGGGGGCGGCACCGACGCACACCGCGTTGCTCTCGCACAAGTCGTAGTCCACAACCACTCGCATGACGCCTCCAGACCGGAACCAGCTTCAGCCGACACGTCACCGTAGTGCCGTCACGTCCCTCTCCGGGACGGGCGGCCCGCCCGACCTGACCGGCGGGCTGCCGTGCCGCGTTCGTCGACAATCCGCTGACCACGCCAACTGGTCTGACCAGTTGACAGGTCAGATCATCAAGGCCAGGATGCGGCCCATGATGGACCTGAAACCCGTCGACCGTCGCTCGGTCTCCGACGACGTGTTCGACCAGCTGGCCGGGCAGATCCTCGGGGGTCGCCTCGGGCCGGGAGCCCCGCTGCCGGCCGAGCGCCAGCTGACCGAGCACCTGAAGGTCAACCGCCAAGCCGTGCGGGAGGCGTTGAAGCGGCTCGAGCAGGTCGGGCTGGTCGACATCCGCCACGGCGGCGGCACGCGGGTGGCCGACTTCCGCCGCGGCGCCGGGCTCGACCTCCTCCCCCGCCTCCTGCTCTTGCCCGACGGCTCGATCAACCCGCACACCGTGCGCTCGATCATGGAGATGCGCGCCGCCATCGGCCCGGACATCGCTCGCCGCTGTGCCGAGCGTGCTCGGGCGCCACAGGTCAGCGCGCTCGCCGAGGTCGTCGAGTCCCTCGCGCTCGCGGACGACGACCTCGGGCAGCTGTCCACCCTCGATCTGGCGTTCTGGGACGCGCTCACCGAGGGCGCCGACAACATCGCGTACCGCCTCGCGTTCAACAGCCTGCGCAGCGTCTACGAGCCGGCCGCGCCGCTCCTGCGTGAGGCGCTCGCACCCGAGCTGCGCGACCTCGCCGGGCACCGCGCCATCGCCCAGGCCGTGGCCCGCGGCAACGGCCCCGCCGCGGCGCGTGCCGCGCAGCGGTTGCTCGCACTCGGCACCGCAGTCGTCGTCGACATCGTCAGCGCCGTCGTCGTCCACAAGGAGGAGCCCGCATGACCGCCACCCTTGCGACCGCCTCGCCCGCTCCCGCACCGCCGGCACCGCGTGCGCTTCGGGCCTGGGCCCGCGTGTTCGCCGCCAAGCCGACGCCCAAGATCATCGCCGCCTACTTCGTCGCCGCGCTCGGGGCCCGGGCCGCGCTCGGCCGCTGGACCTGGCTCGACCTCGTGCCGGCGCTGGTGATCCTGGCGCTCGAGCCCTTCACCGAGTGGGCCATCCACGTCGTCATCCTCCACTGGAGGCCGCGACGACTTTTCGGGCACGAGATCGACCTCGCCACCGCTCAAGAGCACCGAGCCCACCACGCCGATCCCCGCGACCTCGACCTCGTGTTCGTGCCCCTGCGGGTCATCCTCTTCTGGGTGCCGCTGCTGAGCGCCATCGTGCTGGTGGCCCTGCCGACCCGCGTGGCGTCGAGCGCGATCGCGGCCTCCATGGCCATGCTGCTCACCTACGAGTGGACCCACATGCTCATCCACTCGCCGTACCAACCCCGCCATCGCTACTACCGCTCGATCTGGCGGGCTCATCGCCTGCACCACTACCGCAACGAGCGCTACTGGTTCGGGGTCACCGTCACCGCCGCCGACCGGGTGCTGCACACGTTCCCGGAGAAGCACGACGTCGAGCTGTCGCCGACGGTCCGCACGCTGGGCGTCCACGGCGGCGTCTGACCGCCGGCACCCCCGGCGGCACCGACCGGCGCTCAGCGCATGTTGCCGGTGTGGCCCAGGCTGTAGCGGCCGGGCTGCGGCCAGACCGTCAGCCCGTGGGGGCCGTCGCCGACCGGGATGCGCGCCGCCAGCCCACCCGTGGTGGTGTCGAACACGTAGACCTCGCTGTCGTAGCGCCCCGCCAGCCACAGCTCCCGGCCATCGGCGGTGATGTTGCCCATGTCCGGGCTGCCGCCCCCGGGGATCGGCCACGTGGCGGACACCTTGCTCGTGGCGAAGTCGATGACCGACACGTTGCCGGGGCCGTGGCGGCCACCGCGCACCATCGACCAACCCCGGTTGGCGACGTAGAGCGAACGACCGTCGCGGCTCGGGTAGAGGCCGTGCGCCCCGACGCCGGTGACCACGAAGCCGATGACCTTGAACGCGTCACCGTCGACGATCCACACGCCGCCGACCATCATGTCGGCGACGTAGAACCGCTTGCCGTCCGGTGAGATCCGCACGTCCTGCGGCATGCTCGTGCTCGGACCCAGCGGGAGGACGCCGGCGAGCGTGCGGTTGGTCAGGTCGACCTTCACGAGCCGGCCGCCGAACTCGCACGTGGCGATCAGGTAGCGCCCGTCGATCGAGAAGTCCATGTGGTTCAGCCCGGGGCACGGCAGCGGCAACGAGCTGTGCAGCGCCATGGTCTGGGGGTCGCGGAAGTCCAGGCGCTGCCGCTGCTCGGCCACCACCATCGCCTCGCGCCCGTCGGGGGTGAAGTAGAGGTTGTACGGGTCGTCGACCGGGATGCTCGGGCCCGGCAGCGCCGTCTTCGGGTCGATCGGCAACAGGGCGTTGCTGCTGTTCTCGAGCACCCAGAGGCGCTGCAGGTCGTACGCCGGCACGACGTGCTGGGGCATCTTGCCGGCGGGGAACGTGCCCACGACCTGCTTCGAGGCCGGGTCGATCACCGTGACGGTGCCGGACGCGCCGTTGGGGACGTAGACGCGGGGCAGGGCCGCCGACGTGGCCGGCGACAGCATGCCGGCGCCGGCATCTCGATAGAGGTTGACCGGGTCGTGCACGGGCGGCATGCCGGCCACCGTGCGGATCGTGACCGGGGCCGCCTGGGGCGCGGTGGTCGACGGCTTGGGCGAGGGACGCCGGGCCGAGGTCGTGGACTGCACGCCCGGTGACGACGATGCGCAGGCCGACAGCACGGCGAGGGCTGCGGTGGCAGCCACGGCCAGGCGGGGGCGATGTGGTCGTCGGACAGGGCTCTGCAAGGATCCCATGCATGCTGCTTTCGAGGTCGAAGAGGTGGGGGGCAGCGCTCGCCGCGGCGGTCACGGGGGCTTCGGCCATCGCATCCTGCAGCGCCGACCACGCGGGGAGCAACGCGCCCCCAGCCAGTACCCGGCCAGCCAGCGCGCAAGCGGCCGGCGCGAGCACGACCGGCGGGCCGGCCGCGACCACCACCACCGCGCCGCCCGCGGTGCTGCGCGCAGCGATCGTCGGCCCCGCGCTCCCGCAGAACCTGTCGCGGGCCGTGGCCGTCGCCGACGGCGGGGGCGTCCTGGTGCTGGGTGGGCGCACCGCCGCGAAGGTGTCCACCGACGAGGTCGTCCGCTGGTCGCCGGGCGGCTCGGCCGCGGTCACGGGTCGCCTCGCGCACCGCGTGCACGACGCGGCCGGCGTGCTCCTCGGCGGCCGAGCGCTGCTGTTCGGGGGCGGCGATCGCGGTTCGGTGGCCGACGTCCAGGAGGTGACCACCGCCGGCGCGGGCAGCCAGCTCGGCCGCCTGCCCGAGGCCCGCTCGGACGTGTCCGCCGCCGTGCTCGGCGACACCGCCTACGTGATCGGCGGCTTCGACGACACGAACGGCACGCCCCGCGTGCTGGCCACGAAGGACGGCCACACGTTCACCACCGTCGCCACGCTGCCCCGAGAGGTGCGCTACGGCGCGGTCGTCGCCCTCGGCGGTCGCCTGCTGCTGTTCGGCGGCGAGGACCAGCAGGGTCCCACCAGCGCCGTGCTGGCGATCGACCCGGCCGCGGGCACCGTGCAGCAGGTGGCGGCGCTGCCCCAGCCCCTGTCGCACGCCGTCGCGTTCGTGCTGAACGGCGTGGCCTACGTGGCCGGCGGCGAGACCGGCACCACCCGTCACGCCGAGATCTGGCGCTTCGATCCGACCACGAGCACGCTCGTCGCCGGCGGCTCGCTGCCCGACGCCCGCAGCGACGCCGCCGTCGCGGTCGCCGGGCCGACCGCCTACCTGGTCGGCGGTGAGACGCCGAACGCGGTGACGTCGGTCGTGGCCGTCAGCGCCGGCTGAGCGCCCCGGCCGGCGGTCGGCCGCGTCCGCTGGCGCCCATCAGGCCTCCGGCACGATGTTCGCGTTGAGGTGGAGGACGTTGCCGGGGTCGTAGGTCGCCTTGACCTGCTGGAGGCGTTCGTACTTCGGGCCATACGCGTTGCGAACGCGCGCCTCCTCGTACTCGGTCATGAAGTTCACGTAGCTGCCGACGCCGGACGCATACGGCACCAGCGCCGACCAGTAGTCGCGGACCCAGGCCCGCTCGGCCTCGAACGTTGACGGGTCCGGCGTGGTGGCCGAGATGTTGACGACGTACCCCACGGCGCGGTTGCCGCCGAACGCTGTGGCGTCGTCGTCGACCCGCGCGTATGCGCCACCCATCACGAACATCGGCACGAACGACAGCGGCGACATCTTCTTGGGCTGGTGCTCCAGGATGGCGTCGATGGCACCGTCGCTCAGCTCGTCGAGATAGACCGCCTTCTCGTAGGCGTAGAGGCCCCACGGCGCGGATGCGTCGAACATCTGCTGGAGCGCCACGTACGGGATCGGAGTGACCAGCTCGACGATGGGAGCGAGCGACGCCTTGATCGGTGCGATGAGCTTGCCGTGGTCGGCCTCGTCGCCGAACCCGACGACCGCGAGCGCGAAGGCCGGGGTGAAGTGCAGGTCGGCGGGCACGAACGGCTCTGGCGGTGTGCTGAGCCCGGCTAGGAACACCCCGCACTCGTCGGGCAGGTCCCGCACGAACTCGCGGGCGAACCGGAACAGGGCACCCCCGTCCGCCGGGGTGAACAGGAACAGCCCCAGCTGCAGCATCGGTCCGACGCGGTGGAGGGCGAACTCGAACTCGGTGACGACGCCGAAGTTGCCGCCCCCGCCCCGCAGCGCCCAGAACAGGTCGGCGTTCTCGGCCTCGGACGCACGCATGATCCGGCCGTCGGGGGTGACGACCTCGGCGCCGACGAGGTTGTCGGACGAGAGCCCGGCCAGGCGCGACAGCCAGCCCAGGCCGCCGCCCAACGTGAGACCGGCCACACCGGTGTGGCTGATGAAGCCGCCCGGGACGGCCAGGCCGTGCTCCTGGGTCGCGGCGTCGAGGTCGGCCCAGGTCGTGCCGCCGCCGCAGCGAGCACGCGCGGCGTCGGGGTCGACGGTCACCGATCTCAGCGGCGTGAGATCGATCATGAGGCCGCCGTCGGTCAGCGCGTAGCCCGCGTAGTTGTGGCCACCGCCGCGGACCGAGACCTCGAGCCCCTCGGCCTGGGCGAACGCGAACGCGGCGGCCACATCGCCGCTGCTCGCGCAGCTCGCGACGAGCGCCGGTCGGCGAGCGATCGCCCCGTTCCAGATGTTGACCGCCTCGTCGTAGCCCGGTTGCCCGGGCTCGGAGACGACCCCCTCGAGCGTCGACCGCAGGCGCCCGACCGCGTCAGAGCTCACCATCACCATCGCTGGAACCTCCCCTTGGGGCCGCCCGGCCCCACGCCACGCCACGCTAGGTGCCCGGGATCGCCGCCGCTCTTGGGACCATCCCATTCGGTCGCGTCACCCGTCGTCGGCCAAACGTACGGTTAGCCATTGCGCTAAGTGTCGACCCGGATTAACTTAGCCTTGTGGCTCAGTATTCGATGAATCTCGATGGGGTGTTCCAGGCGCTGGCCGACCCGACGCGGCGAGCCGTGCTGGGTCGTTTGGGTTCCGGCCCCGCGAGCGTCAGTGAGCTTGCGCAGCCGTTCGACATGGCGCTGCCGTCGTTCATGAAGCACATCCGATTCCTGGAGAGCAACGGATGGATCCGGACGCACAAGTCCGGACGGATTCGGACCTGTGTCATCGAGAAGGCGTCGTTCGATGTTGCCGAGGCCTGGCTCTCCGACCAACGCGCGTTGTGGGAAGGGCGCACCGATCGGCTCGAACAGTTCGTCACCAACCCTTATCTGAAGGAAGACCGCGCATGTCCAGCCCTGCCGACCCCGCCCTCGACCTGACCATCACGCGCGTCATCAGAGCGCCCCGCTCGGTGGTCTGGAACGCCTGGACCGACCCTGCGAGCTTCGAGGAATGGTGGGTTCCGGCACCCGCCGTCTGCAAGGTGACGGAGATGGAGCTCCGGCCGGGTGGCGCGTTCGTGACGCAGATCAGCGAGGACGGGGGCGAGTTCATGCCCCATATGAACGGCTGCTTCCTCGCCATCGAGCACCTCGAACGGATCGTCTTCACCAACTCGCTGGTCGGTGGCTGGCGACCTGCGCAGGAACCGTTCATGACCGCAAAGATCACGATGGACGAGCACCCGCTCGGCACCGAATACGTGGCCACCGTGCTGCACCGGTCTGCTGCCGATCGCACCTTGCACGAGGAGATGGGTTTCTCCGACGGGTGGGGCACCGTGCTGAGGCAACTGGCTGAGCTCGTCGAGCCGCGGGCCGCACGGCTACCGGGTGGTGCCGTCGCAGCTCGACCCAGTGAAGCGCCGCTGCGGCAGATCTAGCGAGTGAACGGACCCGGGCGGTCCTAATCTCACGAACCAGTGGACGACCTCCTCCCCATTCTCCACCGCCCGCCGGAGAAGTCGCTCTGGACCGACGGTGACTTCGAAAAGATGAGTTGGCATGACAACCATGTTCATGCCATATCCCTCCAATCCTTTGACGGCGGCGGGCGTGACCGTTTCCTGCTCGATCTCGACTACATCGTCGAGTGGGTGAAACCGGCGCCCCCCGATCGAGCGTTCAGCTTCTGGGTATGCCCGGCCACCTTGGTCTTCCACGGAGCGACGCACCTGTCCGCCGACTTCGACACCGGGAGCTACACGTTGCAGCCGACCCTGCTGGAGATTCAGCGGTCGACACCAAGTGGGCGCGGTACTCGTCGGTGGCGCCTGGACGGCCACTGCCTCCAGTACGAGATCGACGCCGCGGGCTATGTCCAGTACCTGCGTCGCGCCCCGATCTGGAGTCCAAGTCCGGAATTGCCGCTCGACGTTCGAGGAAGTGTTTGCTTCGACGAAACGGCCTATAGCGCCTGACGCCTCTCGCCGGATACGAGGCCCTTCGTGGGGTGCATCGGGGCCCCGCGTCCTCGTTCGAGCTCGCCACGCGGGTTTCGGTGATGTCGGTCCGGCGCTGTGCGATCCCTGATCGATGCTCTGATGGGCCGATGCGCCGGTTCACTCGTGGCAGATTCCGATGGCGGACCCGGCTGCGCCTGGGCCTGCCGCTGCGACTGGCATACCGGGTCCGTAAAGGCTCCGCCGACTGCGGTAACCACGAGTGGTACAACGCGGACGACCGGATCGAGGAGTGCTATCACTGCCGGGCCGCACGGCCACGGCCGAACACGGCCAGTTGCCGCTGACTCTGCCAAGCCGCCACTCGGGCTTTGGCGATGACGGGTCCGCCATGGGCTGGAGTTGAGGCTTTCAGCCGGTGCTTCGGAACGTCACCTGCAGCCTGCTCGTCGTCCTCGGTGCCGGCTTCGGGCGTCACAACCTTTGCGAGCTTTCCGTGGTGAGCGGTGGTGGTCTGTCGCCGAGAACGACGATATTCTTGTTCACGTCGTTCATCGGCGCGACGTTCTGGCTGGCGCCACAACGGTGGCAAATACGGGTTCACCACAGCTTCGGCTCGCCAGCGCGATGGCCGCCATATTTGCGCCGGCGCGAGCGCCGTAACGATTCGACCTGACGTGGTCGACGGATCCTTGTACCCAGTTTGGCGGCGGCAGTGCGGCACGTTCGTGACCGCCGCCGTGACGGTTGCGTGGATGACGATCACCGGATCGAACTTCCTTTTGATCGGCGATCCCTACGTGCCGGAGCCGCATCCAGCCAGGTGGGTCATCCGATTGCTCGGCGGTGCGCTCCTGGCGTCAGAGACGGTGGCAGTCGTCTGGTCGGTGAAGCTCGCCCTGCGCGGCCGAGGTCGAGCCGTGCTGGCGTGGGTTGCTCTGATCGTCGTGGTCGGGAACTTCGTCGCCGAAGTGGCCCTGTTCGGTCTCCCGGTCATCTGACCTGGATCGTTGAGCTCCTGGAGAACCACGAAACCCCGGCCAGATTGGATCTGGCCGGGGTTTGAAGAAGGCACCTTGGTGGAGGTGAGGGGAATCGAACCCCTGGCCTCCTCGATGCGACCGAGGCGCTCTGCCAGCTGAGCTACACCCCCAAGGCCGGACCACCTTATCGGCTCGGCCGCAGGCCGCCGAACCCCCTATCTGGCGCCGGCGGATGGGTGATAAGTCCAAAAATTGACGGCCGGGGTCGATTGCCGCTCAAGCGGAGCCGGCCAGGCGTCGATGTTGCGGTATGACCTCAACGACCACGGCATCCCGCCCCGTGCGCCGTCTGGCCCCGTTCGCAGCCGCTGCCGCGCTGGCACTCACCGGCTGCAACTACCTGTGGACCCCCAACCAGGCAACGGCGCTCGATCGCCTCACCAAGGACCGCGCCGCCAACCGGCTCAGCACGCTTCCGATCCAGTCCGACGCCCAGAACAAGGCGCAGGCCTGGGCCGAGAAGCTCTCCCGCGACGGCGTGCTCTCGCACTCGTACCTGCCCGACGGCATCGGCGTGCGCTGGTGCTCGATCGGCGAGAACGTCGGCTACGGGCCGACCATCACCGCCATCGAGGTCGCCTACATGGCCTCGCCGCACCACCGGGCGAACATCCTCGACAGCAAGTGGAACGGGGTCGGCGTGGGCGTGGCCCGCGCTGGCAGCCGGGTCTACACCGTCCAGGTCTTCCTCAAGACCTGCTAGTCGCCGACGCTGCTTGTCGCGCCGTCAGCTGGCCGGCCCTCCGGGGTCGGCCAGCGGCGCGCTGGGGCTCAGCTCGAGGCGGAGCGGCGCAGGGCGAAGGCCGGCTCGGGGCGGCGCTGCGCGGGCGGCACGAGGACCCGCACCTTGGCGGCACGCTCGGCCGCCTGCTTCTGCACCTGGATGAGCAGCATCGTGTAGCCGGCCAGCAGCACCGTGCAGCAGGCGAACCCGGCGACGAAGAGACCGCCCAAGGCGAGGGCGCCCAGCAGGCTGAGGGCCGTGGCGCCGATGAGGCCGCCGAGGATGTCGCGGCGGCGCTTGCGGACCTCGGCCCGGCGCAGGCCCTCGGCCCGGCGCACCGGCATGTAGCCGTGGCCCAGGACGGAGGGGCGAGCCCGCTCGAGGGTGGACAGCTGTCGCCGGAAGGACACGACCGAGTGGGTCGGGCGACCCTCACGACGGTTCCTCAAGAAGGGGGGCAGCAGCACCACTGCCCAGATCACGGCGATGATCGGCAAAACCACTGTGGCCACGCTCCGTGCCTGCCTTCAGATGTCAGGACCGTAACCTTCCGGCGTCCTAGACACGCGGATGGCTCCGGCTCGGTGGTCGGGTCGTTCGGAGGCCGCGCACTCCAGCCACGCCATCGTGACGTTGGTGCTGCGGTTGTTACGGTTCTACTACGAACCGGCGACGCCCGCCACTTGCCTAGAGGCCGAGATCGAGCTCGGGGTCGTTGACGGGATCGCGCCGGAAGGCCCCTGAACGGCCGCCGGTCTTCTCCCACAGGGCGACGTCGCTGATCGTCATCGACCGGTCCGCCGACTTGCACATGTCGTAGATCGTGAGGGCGGCGATGGAGCAGGCGGTGAGCGCCTCCATCTCGACGCCGGTGCGATCCACGGTGTCCACGTGCGCCTCGATCTCGATGAACGTGTCCTCGATCTCGAAGTTGACCAGCACCGCGCCCACCAGCAGCGGGTGGCACAGCGGGATGAGGTCGGAGGTGCGCTTGGCGGCCTGGATGCCGGCGACGCGGGCCACGTTGAGCACATCGCCCTTGCCGACGGCCCCCCGAGCGACGAGCGCGGTGGTCTCCGGCGCCATGTTGATCCGGGCCCGAGCGACCGCACGGCGATGCGTCGGCTCCTTGGGCGTGACGTCGACCATGCGGGCCCGACCGAGCGGGTCGAGGTGCGTGAGGCGCTCAGGCATGCCGGGAGTGTAGGAGATCTGGCCTAGGGCGCTGCCGCTGCGCCGCGCCGTTCGCCGGTCAGCCGCCGATCTCGCTCATCGAACGGGTGGGGCGGGTGAACGTGACGCGGCTGATGGCGTGTCCGGCCCACTTGCCGGCCACGGTGGCCTCGATCGCGGCCGCCACCTCGTCGTCGGTCGCGCCGCCGCGCAGCAGGGCCCGCAGGTCGGTCTCGTCGGTGGCGAAGAGGCAGGCGCGGAGCTGGCCGTCGGCGGTGAGGCGCACCCGGTCGCAGGTGGCGCAGAACGGCTCGGTGACGCTGGAGATCACGCCGATCTCGCCCTGCCCATCGGCGTAGCGGAAGCGCTCGGCCGGCTCGTGGCCGCGGCCGACCGGCACGAGCGGGAACACCGCCCCGATCCGCTCGACGATCTCGGCCGCCGGGACGACGCGGTCGACCGACCACCGGTGGTCGGCGTCGAGCGGCATGAACTCGATGAAGCGGACCTGGACCCCCCGGTCGCGGCCCCAGGCCGCGAGGTCGACGACCTCGTCGTCGTTGATGCCGCGCATGAGCACGACGTTCACCTTCACGGGGTCGAAGCCGGCCTCGATCGCGGCGTCCACGCCGTCGAGCACCTGCAGCAGCTCGTTGCGGCGGGTCAGCTCGAGGAACCGCTCGGGACGCAGGGTGTCGAGCGAGATGTTGATGCGGCGCAGCCCGGCGTCGGCCAGGTCGTGGGCCAGCGAGCGCAACGTCGAGCCGTTGGTGGTCAGGGCGAGGTCGGTGCCGAGGGGGGCCAGCTTGCGAACGAGCATCGGCAGCCGGGCCCGCACGGTCGGCTCGCCGCCGGTCAGCCGGATGGCATCGACGCCCCAGCGGTGCACGAACAGGCCGGCCACCCGCTCGATCTCCTCGAACGTGAGCAGCTCGTCGCGGGGCTGCCACACCATGCCCTCGGCCGGCATGCAGTACGTGCAACGGAAGTTGCACCGGTCGGTGATCGAGATCCGTAGATCGCGATGGACCCGGCCGAAGCCGTCGGTGAGCGGTGCAGACACATCAACAGGGTACGGGGCCGCGGCCGCCGAGGCGCAGGCCGGCTACGCGATGGCGAACGGATCGTCGAGCAGGACGACCGTGACGGGGTCGCCGGCGGGGACGCCGAGGCCGTCGGGGAGCACGGCCAGGCCGTTCGCGCCGGCGCTCGCGGCGAGCTGGTGCGAGCCCTGGCCGACGACCGGCTCGGCCGAGAACCCGCTGCCGTTCCAGCGGCAGCGGACGCGCACGAAGTGGACCTTGCCGTCGGCCTTGCGCTCGAGCCCGGCCGCGGCCACGGCCGGGACGCCGGGCAGGTCGAGCGACCGGTGGCCGGCCATGCGCCGCAGGCCGGGGCGGGCCAGCAACGCGAACGAGACCATCGACGACACCGGGTTGCCCGGCAGGCCGAACACCGGGGTGCCGTCGAGCACGCCGAAGGCGAACGGCTTGGCCGGACGGATGGCGATCTGCATCCAACGCATCGACGCGACGCGGCCGAGCACCACCTTCACGATGTCGAAGTCGCCCATGCTCACGCCCCCGGAGGTGATCAAGGCGTCACAGGTGGCCGCGCCCTCGTGCAGGGCCCGCTCGATGAGCCGCTCGTCGTCGCGCACCGTGCCCAGGTCGACCGCCTCGAAGCCAGCTCGACGCACCATCCCCAGGAGCATGGGCCGGTTGGACTCACGGATCTGGCCGGGCTCGAGGGGACGGTCGTCGTCGACCAGCTCGTCGCCGGTCGAGATCACGCCCACCCGCGGGCGGGGCACGACGAGCGGTCGGCGGACCCCCACGCTCGCCAGGACGCCGAGGTGGCCGGGCCCGAGCACGGTGCCCAAGGACACGACCTCGGTGCCGACGTCCACGTCGCTGCCGGCCAGCCGCACGTTCTGGCCGGGCTGCACCGCCTCCTGGATCAGCACGCCGTCGTCGCCATCGGGGGCGGTGCGCTCGACGATCACCACGGCGTCGGCGCCGTCGGGGATCGGGGCGCCCGTCATGATGCGCAGGGCAGTCGCGGCCCCGACCTCGGTCTCGGACGCGCCGCCGGCGGCCAGCGTCCCGACCACGCGCAGGCGCACCGGCGCGTCGGCCCGCGCCCGCAGCACGTCCTGAGCCCGCACCGCGTACCCGTCCATGGCCGAGCCTGCGAACGGGGGCACCCGCTCCTGCGCGACGACGGGGGCGGCCAGCACGCAGCCGAGCGCATCGGCGATCGGCCGAGCCACCGGCGAACGTGGCGGGCAGCGCTCGACGACGTAGCCGCGCGCTTCACCCAGGGGGATCAAGGTCACCCGAGGGCCCGTCGGCTGCGCAGCTCGTCGAGGAAGGGGCCCAGCTCGGGGGCCAGGTCGGGCCGCTCCATGGCCAGCTCGATCGTGGTCTTGATGTAGGCCAGGACGGTGCCGGTGTCGTAGCGGCCGTGCTCAAACGTGTAGCCGTAGACCGCCTGGTCGGCGAGGAGCAGCGCGATGGCGTCGGTGAGCTGGATCTCGCCGCCGACCCCCGGCTGGACGCCTTCGAGCTTCTCGAAGATCTCCGGCGTGAACACGTAGCGGCCCATCACGGCGAGGTTCGACGGCGCGTCGGCGGGCTGCGGCTTCTCCACGATGTCGAGGATGCGGACGAGGTTGTCGCTGACCTGCTCGGGCTTCGCGCAGCCGTAGCGGGAGATCTCCTCGATGGCCACCTCCTGCAGGGCGATCACCGAGCGGCCGTACTGCGCGTGGGTGGCGATCATGCCGGGCAGCAGCGCGGCGCCCGGGGCCATGAACTCGTCGCCGAGCAGCACGGCGAAGGAGTTGTCGCCGACGTGCTTGCGGGCGACCGAGATCGCGTGGCCGAGCCCGAGCGGCTCACCCTGGCGCACGTAGTGGATGTCGGCGAGCTCCGCGATCTCGACGACGTTCGACAGGTTCTCGTGCTTGCCCTGGGCCTCGAGGTAGTACTCCAGCTCGAACTGCCGGTCGAAGTGGTCCTCGATCGAGCGCTTGCTGCGGCCCGTGATGATCAGGATGTCGTCGATGCCGGCCGCCACGGCCTCCTCGACCACGTACTGGATGGCCGGCTTGTCGACCACCGGCAACATCTCTTTGGGCTGTGCCTTGGTGGCCGGCAGGAAGCGGGTGCCCAACCCGGCCGCCGGAATGACCGCTTTGGTGACCGGAGAGGTGGAAGACACAGGGCCTTTTCTATCGCGGGTGGCTGACCCGTCTGCCGTGTCGTGCGTCTCGGCCTGCCCGCTGCTCCGGCGTGCCGCCCGCCGGCCCGGCTCCCTACACTGGCACTCGGCCGCGTCGAGTGCTAACCGTGGCGGCCCAGCACCCACCGACACGAGCCGACGGGACGATCGATGCCCACCTACGAGTACCGCTGCAAGGACTGTGGTCACGAGCTGGAGGTCGTGCAGGCCTTCACCGACGACGCGCTCACCGAGTGCCCGACGTGCCACGGCGCGTTGAAGAAGGTGTTCGGCAACGTGGGGATCACGTTCAAGGGCTCGGGCTTTTACAAGACCGACAGCCGCAGCGGGGGCAAGGCCAAGGCGGGCAGCTCCACCGGCGACGGCGGCAGCAGCGACTCGAAGTCCGGCGACTCCGGCGGATCCGGCGGCTCGGACAAGGCCGGTGGCTCCGACAACGGCGGCAGCTCAGACAAGGGCGGCAGCTCCGACAAGGGCGGTGGCTCGGACAAGGGCGGCAGCTCCGACAAGGGCGGCGGCTCGGAGCGCAGGAGCTCGGGGTCGAAGGAGACGTCGTCGTCCGGCGCCTCGACCAGCCCGTCCTCCTCGTCCAGCACGACCTGATCGCCGACCCCACCGATGAGCCGAGCTGCTCGGGCTGAGCTGGGCGTGTTCGGCGGCTCGGGGCTCACCTCCCTGCTCGACGACGTCGAGGAGATCGAGGTCGACACGCCGTACGGCCCGCCGTCCGCGCCCGTCAGCGTCGGCGAGGTCGACGGGCGGTCGGTGGCCTTCCTGCCCCGCCACGGGCGGAGCCACGAGCACCCGCCGCACCACGTGCCCTACCGGGCCAACGTCTGGGCCATGCACGCCCTCGGCGTGCGGCACCTGTTCGGCCCGTGCGCCTCGGGTTCGCTGCAGCCGTCGATCGCCCCGGGCAGCTTCGTGGTGCCCGACCAGCTCGTCGACCGCACCTGGGGTCGCGCCGACACGTTCTTCGACGGCCCGACCACCCACCACGTCTCGTTCGCCGACCCCTACAGCGCCGAGCTGCGGGCCGTGGCGGTCGCCGCGTGTCGGGCCGAAGGCGTGGACGTGCACGACGGCGGCACCGTGGTCACCGTGCAGGGTCCGCGGTTCTCGACCCGCGCCGAGTCGCGCTGGTTCGCCTCGATGGGCTGGGAGGTCGTCAACATGACCCAGCACCCCGAGGCCGTGCTGGCCCGCGAGGCGGGGCTCGCGTACGCCGCCATCGCCCTCATCACGGACTACGACGTCGGGGTCGAGGGCGAGGGCCGCCCGCCGGTGACCCAGGCCGAGGTGTTCGCGTTCTTCGAGGCCAACGTCGTCAACGTCCGGCGGGTCCTCCACCGCGCGCTCGCGGCAGCGCCTGCGGGCCACGACCTGGAGGCCGGTCCCGGGTTCTGACGGCCCGCCGGCGGCCGGCCGGGCCACGGGGCGCGAGCGGTTGCCCGGGGTGGCCGGCGGGTAGTGCCGGGCGGGCGCCGCTTCCCCGGCACAACCGTCGCCTTCCGGAGGTCGCGCCGTGCGCCGCACCGGGTCTGCTCCGTCGCCCGCCCGCGCTCCCTTCGAGCGCCGCACGTCTCGCCGGTCGCGCGTGCCCCTGCACCGGCGCCTGCTCTACCAGCGAGCCGCCATCGGCCACTGGCTCGTGGTCGCTGCGCTGGTCGTGCTGACCACCAGCGTCGTCCACCGGCTGCTGCAGCAGGCGGCCGCGGCGCAGGCCCGCTGGGGCGCCACCCGGCCGGTGCTG
>JAODBM010000203.1 GCA_025463985.1 Acidimicrobiales bacterium | reverse complement strand
CCGGCGGTGCCGGCGCCTCCTGCGGCTCGGGCTCGGCGACCTCGGCCGGGGCGGCCTTGGTGGCCTTCACCGGCTTGCCGGGCTCTTCGGGCTGCTCGTCGCGGACGAGGCCCTCGCGCTCGGCCTTGCGGCGGAGACGGTCCGCCTGCGCGTCTTCGATGCTCGACGAGTGGGTCTTCACCCCGATGCCCAGAGCTCCGCAGAGGTCGAGCGTCTCTTTGTTGGTGAGCCCGAGCTCCTTTGCGAGCTCATGGACGCGGATCTTGCCTGCCAACGTGCTTTCGCCAGTCCTTACTTGGTTCGACTGCGGTGGGCCCCGGAACGGGTCCCAGGCATGGGTTCTCTAGTCTCGCACAGGCATCCCCCGGGCACGAAGCCGACGGGCTGCCGATGGCTGCCTCACGTCACGCCGCCTCGCAGCGCTCGGTGGAGCTCGTCGATGGCCTCGAGGTCGATCGAGGCGTGCAGCGCCTTCGCGAACGCTCGCCTCCGCCGTGCCAGCTCGAAGCACTCGAGACCTGACGGGACGGCGCACAACCACGCACCACGTCCTGGCAGTGTACGGCCGATGCCGAGCGATCCGTCGGGCCGCCGGGCGATGCGCACGAGGTCCTGTACGTCGCGCACCTGCCGGCAGCCGATGCACGTGCGCCGCGGAGGGGCCGTGGCGCTAGCCGTCGGCGGCCGGCGCGCCCTCCTCGGTGGCATCGGTGGCCGGCTGGGCCGTGGCGGCCGCCGGCGCGGGTTCCTCCACGGCGGCTGACGGTGGATCGGCCGCAGCGGCGCTGTCGGTGGCGTCGGCGGCCACCGCCGCGGCCTCGACGGGAGCGGCAGGAACCGTTGCGGGCTCGGCGGGCGCACCGTCCGCACCGTCCGCACCGCCCTGGGCCCAAGCCTCGGCCGAGAGGGCCTCGCCGCCGTCCGCCGGCTGCCAGACCTGCTCGCCGGTCTCGGGGTCGACGACCCACTCGCCTTCGGCCCAGTCCTGGGATGCGTACGCCTCTTCCTCGGCGAGCTGGGTCTCGCTCTTGATGTCGACCCGCCAGCCGGTCAACCGGGCGGCAAGGCGGGCGTTCTGGCCCTCCTTGCCGATGGCCAGCGACAGCTGGTAGTCGGGCACGATGACCTCGGCCGTGCCCGTGTCCTCGTGGATGCGCACCTCTTTGACCTTGGCCGGCTGCAGCGCCTTGGCCACGAAGTCCGGCCCGTCTTCCGAGAACGGCACGATGTCGATCTTCTCGCCCCGCAGCTCGTTGACGACCATGCGGACGCGGGCACCGCGGGCGCCGACGCAGGCACCGACGGGGTCGACGTTCTGGTCGTTGGACCAGACCGCGATCTTCGTGCGGTGCCCGGGCTCGCGGGCGCAGGCCTTGATCTCGACGACGCCGTCGGCGATCTCGGGCACCTCCAGCTCGAACAGGCGCTTGATGAGGCCCGGGTGGGTGCGGCTGACCACGATCTGCGGGCCCTTGGAGGTCTTGCGGACCTCGACGATGTACGCCTTCAGGCGGCTGTTGGGCTCGGGGCGCTCGTAGGGCACCTGCTCGGCCTGCGGGAGCAGCGCCTCGACCCGCCCGAGGTCGAGCAGCGTGTAGCGGGCGTCGCTCTGCTGGATGATGCCGGTGACGATGTCGCCCTCGCGACCCGCGTACTCCTCGTACTTCATCTCGCGGTCGACCTCGCGCAGGCGCTGCATCATCACCTGGCGGAACGTCTGGGCCGCGATGCGGCCCATGGTGGCCTGATCGGGGGTGACGTCCAGCTCCGGGCCGAAGGGCTCACCGCCCTCGTCCAGCTCTTGCGCGGTGATGCTCATGACGCCGGTGTCGGGGTCGATCGACGCCCAGGCGTACTCGTACGCATCGGGCAGCCGCTTGTAGGCCGACTCGAGGGCGTCCGCCAGCGCACCCATGAGGGTCTCGGGCGTGATGCCCTTCTCGGCGGCAAGGGCGTTGAGCGCCTCCATCATGTCGATGTTGCTCATGGGGTGGCTGCCTTCTTCTTCCTCGTCGGCTTGGGAGCGCCGGGTCGACCCGGCTTCGGGGCGGGGCCCCACTCGAACACGGTGCGGGCCCGCTCGATCTCGTCGTACGCCAGGCGGCGCTCGTCGATCGGGGCACCCTCGGTCGACCCGTCGCCCTCGAGCCGGACGCGGATCGCGTCGTCGTCGGCCGCCAGCAGCACGCCGGTGAACCGCCGGTCGCCGGGCACGTGGGCGATCGTCTTGACGTTGATCTTCGAACCGATGGCCCTGGCGAACTGTGCCGGGGTGCGCAGCGGGCGCTCGAGGCCCGGGCTCGACACCTCGAGCGTGTAGTGGCCCTCAAGCGGGTCGACCTCGTCGAGCAGCTTGGAGATGCGGCGGGTGAGCTGCGCGACCGCGCCCATCTCGACGCCGCCGGGCTGGTCGACGGTGATGCGCAAGATCCCGCCGGCGTGCTCGACGTCGTCGAGCTCGACCGCGGTGTCCTCGAACAGCGGGGCGATCAACGCCCGGACGCGCTCTTCGATGCCCACGGCGATCACCTCCCGGTGTCAATCAAACGAAAGGCGTGGGCCAAGCCCACGCCTTGCGATCCGAACGGATGCGCCCCGCAATGATAGCGGGTCACCGTCAGGTGGCCATCGTCACAGGTTGTGAAGATGGTGCAAATGGGCCGAAGCTCGGTAGCCCGGCCACCCGTCCAACGGCTGCGCGATCATGCCCCCATGACCAGCTGGCACGACCTCGAGCTCGCCGCGCCAGACCTTGCCGGGCGGGCCCACAGCGCAGCCACGATGGACCCGCCCCCGCCCCCGGAGCCGTTCGACCTGTTCGCGATCGACGTGCTCGAGCTGGTCGCGGTCACCGTGGAGGGCGACGAGCTGGTCCTCGACCGCCGGAGCGCGGCCAGCGGCCGCACACGCGTCGCCCGCACCTAGTAGGCGCGGCCGACGACGGCGATCACGTCGGGCTCGTCCTCGGCCTCGGGCACGGTGCCGTCGGGCCGTTGCAGGCAGCGCACGGTCACCCCGTCGCGGGCGAGCAGCGCCTCGCCGTCCTCGCCGAGGTCGGCCCACGGGATGCGCGCGAAGCCGGCCTCGGCCGCCTCCTGCGCCTCGTCGACGGTGGCGACGTCGACCGTGCGCTCGTCACGGAAGCGGGTGGCCTCGGCCAGCAGCGCGGCCTGGATCTCGTCGAGCAGGGCCGGCATGCGGGCCGCCACGACGCCCACGGCCAGCTGCTCTTTCGCGCCGCTGTCACGCCGCACCACGGTGACCTCGCCGTTGGCGAGGTCGCGCGGGCCCACCTCGATGCGTAGGGGGACGCCCTTGAGCTCCCACTCGGTGGCGCGGCGGCCGAACGAGGTCTCCGTGCGGGCGTCGAGCCGGGCCCGGACGCCGGACGCCTGCAGCTCGGCGCAGACCCGGGCCGCCGCGTCGCCCACGCCCTCGTCGTCGCGGATCACCAGGACGACGGCCTGGATCGAGGCGAGGCGGGGCGGCACCCGCAGGCCGGCGTCGTCGCCATGCGCCATGATCAGCCCGCCCATCATGCGGGTGGACGTGCCCCACGAGGTGGTCCAGGCGTGCAGCTCGCCGCCGCCGGCCTCGCCCTGGAACGAGATGTCGAACGCCTTGGCGAAGTTCTGGCCCAGCTCGTGGCTCGTGCCCATCTGCAGCGCCTTGCCGTCGCGCATCATGGCCTCGCACGCCATCGTGTTGACGGCGCCGGCGAACCGCTCCTGCTTGGTCTTGCGCCCGATCAGCACGGGGATGGCGAGGACGTCGACCATGAAGTCGCGGTACACGTCGGTGAGGATGCGCAAGGCGTAGGCGCTGGCGTCCTGCTCGGTGGCGTGGGCCGTGTGGCCCTCCTGCCACAGGAACTCGCTCGTTCGCAGGAACAGCCGGGTGCGCAGCTCCCACCGCACGACGTTGGCCCACTGGTTCAGCAGCAGCGGCAGGTCGCGATAGCTCTGGATCCACTTGGCCATGAACTCGCCGAAGACGGTCTCGCTCGTGGGACGGACGACGATCGGCTCGGTCAGCTCCTTGCCGCCCGCGTGCGTGA
>JAODBM010000190.1 GCA_025463985.1 Acidimicrobiales bacterium | reverse complement strand
TCTTCTCCAGTTCGGTCTTGAGGTCGCTGAGCCCCGCGGCCCAGGGCTCGGCGTACTTGCTCACCCACCGGTCGTGGACGAGCCGGATCGGGACCGGGTTCAGGAAGTGGAGCTTCTCGCGCCCGCGGCGCCGGGTGACGACCAGGCCCGCCTGCTCGAGGAGCTTCAAGTGCTTCATCACGCCGAAGCGCGTCATGTCGAAGCGCCCCTCGAGCTCGCGCAACGTCTGCCCGTCCTGCCGGAAGAGCTCGTCGAGCAGGCTGCGCCGAGTCGGGTCGGCCAGGGCTCTGAACACCGCATCCACGCGGTGGACAATAGGTGACTAGATGGTCACATGTCAAGCTTGAGGATGACGCCGACCCGTTCTCACCCGTCGCGCGGGCGGCTCGGCGCGAAGCTGGCGCCGTGACCGACATCCTCCATCTCGATGCCACCGCCCAAGCCGACCTCGTGCGCTCGCGGGACATCTCCCCGAGCGAGCTCGTCGACGCCGCCATCGACGCCGTCGAGCGCATCAACCCGCAGCTCAACGCCGTGATCCACGAGCGCTTCGACAAGGCCCGCCAGGAGGCGGCCGGCGAGCTGCCCGACGGACCGTTCCGCGGCGTGCCGATGGTCGTCAAGGACCTCTCGCTCGAGATGACGGGCGACCCCATCCACGAGGGCACGACCTACCTCAAGCGGCTCGGCCACACCGCCGACCACGACACCGAGCTCGCGGCGCGCTTCCGCCGCGCCGGCTTCGTGGTCGTCGGCCGCACGAACACGCCCGAGCTGGGCATCCTGCCGACCACCGAACCGCGGGCCTATGGGCCGACCCGCAACCCGTGGGATCCCGGTCGCTCCACCGGCGGGTCGAGCGGCGGCTCGGCGGCTGCCGTCGCGGCCCGGATGGTGGCGGTCGGCCACGCCAACGACGGCGGCGGATCGATTCGCATCCCGGCCAGCGAGTGCGGCCTCGTGGGCCTCAAGCCCAGCCGGGCGCGGGTGAGCCTCGCCCCCGACTATGGCGACGTGATGGGCGGCCTGGTCGCGGAGCTGGCCGTCACCCGCTCGGTGCGCGATGCCGCGATCGTCCTCGACGCCGTGCACGGCCCCGCCACCGGCGATCCCTACGACGCTCCGCCACCGAGCCGACCGTACCGGGACGAGGTCGGGGCCGACCCAGGGAAGCTGCGCATCGGGCTGACCTCCAGCCTGGGAGGCACGGTCGCCCAGCCCGAGTGCGTCGCCGCGCTCGACGCGGCCGGGCTGCTGCTCGAATCGCTCGGCCACCACGTCGACGCGTCGCATCCCACGGCCCTCGACGACCCCGCCTACACCGGCCACTTCCTCAACCTCTGGGCCGCGGGGAACGCCTGGGCCATCGACTACTGGGTCCGGCAGACCGGCGTCCCGCTCGAGCCCGGCGACCTCGAACCCGCGAGCCAGGCGCTCGTCGACCTCGGCCGCTCCATCTCCGGCCCCGACTGGCTGTGGGCTCGCGAGTGGCTGCAGGCCACGTCGCGTCGGACGCTGGCCTGGTGGGACGACGACGGCTGGGACCTGCTGGCCACACCCACGATCGCCGAGGTGCCGCCGGAGCTGGGCAGCTTCGACGGCGATCCCGACCAACCGCTGTTCGCCCTGTTCCGCGCCGGGGCGCTCGTGCCGTTCACGCCCCAGTTCAACGTGACCGGGCAGCCGGCGATCTCCCTCCCGCTGCACTGGAGCGCCGAAGGCCTGCCGGTCGGCGTGCAGCTGGTGGCCAACCGGGGCCGCGAGGACGTGCTCCTCGCGGTCGCCGCCCAGCTGGAAGCCGCCGCACCCTGGGCCGACCGCATCCCGCCGATCCACGCCTGAGGGCGCCTCGGGCCGTCGGCGGTGTTGCGGCCAACCGTCAAGTCGGGTGCACCACCGGCCGATGGTGAGCCGTGGAAGCCACTGCACCGTTCTCGCGGGTCGAGGTCGACGACCGCTCCCGCCTGCTCGTCGCGCTGGGCGCGGTCGTCCTCGTCGGGGCCGGCGTCGCCGACCAGGTGGTGATGCGGGGGTTCTGGACGCGCCCCTCCCTCCCGGCGTTCGCCATCGCCGCGCTCGCGGTCACCGCCGTGTTCGTGCGGGGCGGGGTGCGAGAGGTCGACTTCACGCCGGCCGGCATCGTTCTGCGCACCCGCGATGGCGTGGCGCGAGCCCTGCCCCGTGAGCAGGTCGGGGGCATCGGCCTGGCCGGAAAGGTGGCGTTCGGCCGCACGGTCGACCTCGCCCTGCCGATCGGCGGGGCCAACGCCTCGACCAACTCCTGTCGCCTGGTCGTCGTCGACCGGTGGGGTCGCGCCATCACCGCCCGCCGCGCCGGCTGGCTCGACGTTCGACGCCTCGAGCACGCCGTGGTCGCCAACGGCTACGCCTGGCTGGGCGTCCACATCTTCTCGCCGCGGCCGATCGACCTCTCACCTGCCGCGTGGCCAGCGGGCGTCGACGTGCCCGCGGGCGAGACCGCCCTCGACGACGGGCCCACGAAAGGCGCGCTGCACGCCCTGCGCCGTCGGAGCCGGTCGATCACGCTCGGTTTCGTCGCGGTCCTGGTCGGAGCGCCGCTCCTCGCCGCGGTCGCCGACCACACCGTGCTCTCCTCCGACAGCAACGCGCTGACCACCGTGGCGGTGATCGCGGCGTTCGCGGCGTTCTTCGGCGTCTGCGTCGCTCCCCTCCGTTCGCGGACCTGGCGCCGCGCCAGAGCACTCCTGAGCGGCCAGCGGTGGATGCCGGTAGAGGCCGTCGTGCTCTCGAGCAGCCGGCGCGACGGCAGCAAGCGCACGGTCGTGCTGATCGATCGGGCCACCGGATCTCCGATGCGCACGCTCGCCGTCGAAGGAGGCGGCGAGCGCGGCTGGCTGCAGCCGCTCGACCGGGCCTGGTTCCTCATCGCCATCGACGAGCACCGCCACCGGGCCGCGCTCGCGCCCCTCGATCGGTCTGCGATCGCGGTGCTCGAGGTGCGCGACAAGACACGCGATCAGGACTGGTCGCTGCGCGCGCTCGCCACGTTCGGTCGCTGAGCGCCCGCCACCGACGACGCGCCTCACGCCGCCTCGCCGCGCGACCCGAGGCAATCGCCTACCGAAACGGCGGGTCATTGCCTCGACTTTCGCGGGGAGGCAATGACGCCCCCCCGAGCGCCGACCGCTGGGGTGCTATCGCCTCGCTGCGCGACCCGAGGCAATCGCCCACCGAAACGGCGGGTCATTGCCTCGACTCAACCTTCCGGGCGGGCCCGGTGCCACGATCACCGGACCCGGTCACGGCGGAGCCTGGTTGGCGCCCGCGCCTACGATCGGAACCGAATCGCGCGGCTCGCCGCGCAGACCGAGGAGATCGTGGCTCATGGGTTTGATGGACAAGATCAAGGGCGAGCTCGTCGACATCATCGAATGGATGGACGACAACCGTTCGACGTTGGCCTGGCGGTTCCCTCGCTACAACAACGAGATCAAGAACGGCGGCCAGCTGATCGTCCGCGAGGGCCAGCAGGCGGTGTTCGTCTACCGCGGTGAGCTCGCCGACCGCTTCGACCCCGGCCACTACGAGCTCACCACCGAGAACCTGCCGGTCCTCGGCACGCTGCAGGGCTGGAAGCACGGGTTCAAGAGCCCGTTCCGCAGCGAGGTGTACTTCATCAACACCCGCCCGGTCACCGACCTGCGCTGGGGCACGGCCAACCCGGTCACCGTGCGCGACCCCGACTTCAAGATGGTGCAGGTCCGGGCCAACGGGCTCTGCGTGGTGAAGATCGAGAACGCCGAGATCTTCCTCAAGGAGGTCATCGGCACCGACAGCGAGGTCAACGTCGACGAGATCTCCGAGCTGCTGCGCCGCGTGATCACGCTCGCCTTCTCCGATCTCGTGATGGAGACGAAGCTCGGCGTGATCGACCTGCAGGGGCGGCAGGTCGAGCTGTCTGACAAGCTGCGCGAGTTCGTGGCCAGCCGGGTCGACGACGAGTACGGCCTGGCTATCCCGTCGATCACGATGAACATCTCGCTGCCCGACGAGATCACCGCGGCCATGACCCGTGGCGTGGCCCGCGGCGTCGAGGAGGGTGGCTTCCTCGACAACGTCGGCGACATGAGCCGCTACCAGCAGGCCAAGGCGGCCGAAGCGATGGTGGCCGCGGCCGGCAACCCGGGCGGCGGCGCCATGGGCGACATGATGGGCATGGGCATGGGCGTGGCCATGGCCGGCCAGATGGCCAACCAGCTCCAGGGCGCGATGCAACCCGCGGCCGCGGCCGCGCCGGCGGCGGCACCCGGAGGACCGCCGCCCCTGCCAGGCGCCGGCCCGCTGTTCCATGTCGACATGAACGGCCAGCCCGGCGGCCCGTTCTCGCTGGCCCAGATCCAGGCCGGCGTGGCCAACGGCCAGGTGCTGCCGACCAGCCTCGTGTGGACCACCGGCATGGCCGGGTGGGTCCCCGCGAACACCGTGCCTGCCCTCGCCTCGCTGTTCAGCGCCCCGCCGCCCCTGCCGCCCTCGGGCGGACCGCCCCCGTCCCCCGACACGCCCCCGGCGCCGCCCGCGCCGACCGCGCCCACGAACGGCGGACCCGACGGCGGCGCTCCCCCCGCTCCCCCCGCTCCCCCCGCAGCCCCGGCGGGCCCCGGCGCATGAGCGACGGTGACGGCGGACCGCCGCCCATCTCTTCGTCCACGCCTCCGCCTCCCCCTCCCCCACCACTGCCCGGCGACGCCGCCCCGCCACCGCCTCCGCCGCCGCTGGCCGGGCCCGCCGGCACACCGCCGC
>JAODBM010000181.1 GCA_025463985.1 Acidimicrobiales bacterium | reverse complement strand
GGCCGTGGTCGCCGTGACGGTCGCGGCGACATGCTCGGCCTCCGGAGCGACCGCCCCGGGGCGGCCGCTCGCGGGCCGCGGCGGCGCGGGAGAGGCCGCCGCGAGCGTGAACTGCGGCGCGATCGGCGGTGACGGCAGCAGCTTCTACGAGGACAGCCCCACCTACACCGATCGCACGGACGACACGCCGTCGTGGAAGTTCGCGACGCCGGCGTCGCAGGGGATGGACGGGTCGCAGCTGCAAGCCGGGGCGACCGAGCTCGCGGCGCGCCCCGAGCTGCAGAGCTACCTCGTCATGCGCAACGGGGCCCTCGTGTTCGAGCGCTACTTCAATGGCGGCAGCAAGCAGGCCAGCCACAACATCCACTCGGCGTCGAAGAGCATCCTGTCGGCCGCGGTCGGCATCGCGATCGACAAGGGGCTCATCAAGTCACCCGACCAGAAGCTGTCCGAGCTGCTGCCCTCCTACTTCGCGGGCCTGGACGCGGGGAAGCAGCGCCTGTCGGTGCGCCACCTGCTCACGATGACCGGCGGGCTGAAGTGGACCGAGGACTCCACCGAGTACCAGATCGAGACCCAGCCGGACTGGGTCCGGGCCATCCTCGGTCAGCGCCTCGTCACCACGCCGGGCTCCACCTTCAACTACAGCACGGGCCTCACGCACCTGATGTCGGCCGCCCTGACGCGCGCCACGGGCATGAGCACCTGCGACTTCGTGCGCCGCAACCTGTTCGAGCCGCTGGGCATCACCGCCGAGCACTGGGGTCGTGACCCGCAGGGCACCTTCTCGGGCGGCTGCAACCTGTTCATCACGGCGCGTGAGATGGCCAAGTTCGGCCAGCTGCACCTGAACGGCGGCCGCTGGAACGGCCGGCAGGTCGTGCCCGCCGCGTGGGTCGCCCAGGCGACGAGCCGGCAGGTCGACGACGGCGGCTACGGCTACGGCTTCAACTGGTGGCTCACGAAGGTCAGCGGCCACGACGTCGCCGCCGCATGGGGCTACAACGGCCAGTTCATCTACCTGGTCAAAGACCTGGGGCTCGTCGTGGTGATGACCACCGACACGCAGAACCACAACGTCGACTTCAACGGCGAGTCGATCCTGCGCGACTACGTCGTGCCGGCCGTGAACGGTCGCTGACCCATGAGCAGCTCGTCCACCCCGGTCAGCGACAGCACCCGCGCGACCGACGGCCGCACCTCGACGAGGAGGAACGAGGTGCCGGCCACCTCCCAGCGTCGGCGCTCCGCGATCAGCAGCCCGATGCCGGACGAGTCCATGAACTCGATGCCGGCGAGGTCGATGCGCAGCGGCTCCCGATCGTCGCAGGCCGCGAGGGCCCGCCGCACGGGCGGTGCCGTGCTCGCGTCGAGGCACCCCGTCAGCCGGACGACCTGGCTCCCGGCTTCCTGGCTCACGCTGACGTCCACCGCTGGTGCGTCCACGACGACCTCGCTCAGCTGATCGGGGTTCGGTCGCAGCGACCGACGTGGGGGCGCATCATACGGCGCAACTGGCCCAAACTGGGCAAATCTCCGCCATGCGACGGCGGGAGCGCCGCCCGGCGCTGCCGCGCGCTGATGTCACCGTCGCCCGAGCCACCAGTCCCAGACGAGGACCCCGACCGCGGCGACGAAGAGCGCCGCCACCACGACCGCGCCGATCATTTGCACACGCAAGGTCTACCGCAGGCCCGGCCGGACGCACGGCCGGTCGTCATCGAGGGCCCAGGCCTCGGTGACGGCGCCGCGTGGGCTCGTCGGTACCATCGCCGGCGTGCCCGATCGCGACCCTCGAGCGCCGGCCAGCGCCGGGCGGATGCTGCTCCGCGGCTGCGCCAAGCGGTGCGCCCGCTGCGGGCGCGGCCGGCTCTACGTGGGCTGGTTCCGGATGCGAGATCGGTGCCCGCGCTGCGGCGTGCAGTTCGAGCGAGAGGAGGGTTTCTTCACCGGCGCCCTGCTCATCAACTTCGCGGTGACGGAGGGCTTCGTGTTCGCCGGGCTGATGATCTACATCCTCGTGCTCGCCAACGCATCCGGCGCCGTGAGCATCGCCCCGGTGATCATCGGCGGCGTCGCCCTCGCGGTCCTTGCGCCGATCGTCTTCTATCCCTTCTCGCGCACGATCTGGTTCGCCATCCACCTGGCGATGGCACCGCTCGAGCCCCACGAGATCGAGTCCGCAGCGCACGCCATCGACGCTCAAGCGCCCGCCGGAGATGCCGATAAGCGTTCATGAGGCCTGGGTGTTCGCCGGTGCCGTCGTGATCGTTGACGGGCCCGGATCCGAGGAGGGACCGCCGCTGGAGCTTGCCGTCCGGCGGTCGGGACCGAGGGTCGTGATCGAGGTGACCGGCGAGCTCGACATCTCGACGGCGCCCGAGCTGTCCCAGGCGATCCAGGAGGTCGTCGATCCGGAGCTGGATCGGATCGAGCTGGACTGCGCCGGGCTGCGGTTCCTGGATTCGACCGGCCTGTCGGTCATCGTGGCCGCCTGGAAGACCCTCAAGGGCCGGTCGACCCAGCCGGTCGTCCTCCGCAACGCCCGCCCGGCCGTCGAGCGGGTGCTGCGGGTCGCGGGGCTCGACGACCTCCTGATCGAGCACTGAACCGGGCCGCGATGGCCCGGCGGGATCAGGCGTCGCGGCGGTTGACGAAGATCACCGCGGCGATGGCGGTGACGGCGATGTAGCCCACGAACAGGGCCAGGCCGGTCCACGGCGAGAGCGCATCGCTGGTGCGGCGCACCTGGGCGAACGCCTGGCCGGCGCCGCCCGGCAGCACCTTCGAGACGTTGCGGTTCCACGGCGACGGCAGGGCCTCAGCCAGGACCGGGAAGACGAGGACGAGCCCGAAGAGCGAGGCGATCGCCCCGGCCGTGCGGCGCAGGAGGGCGCCCAAGCCAAGCCCGAGGAGTCCGACGCCGGTCAGGTAGACGCCCGCACCGATGACCGCCCGCAGCACGCCTGGGTCACCGATCGACGCTTGGACGTGCTTCTGGGACAGGATCGCCTGACCGATGAAGAACGCTGCGAACGAGGCGATCTCGCTCACGACGAACGCGATGGCGCCGAACACCGCGGCCTTGGCGGCGAGCACGGCGGGGCGCTGCGGCACCGCCATGAACGAGTTGCGGATCATGCCGGTCGTGTACTCGTTGGAGATCACGAGCACGCCGAGCACGCCGATCGCGAGCTGGGCCAGGTACATGCCGCGCAAGCTGTGGAGCGTCGGGTCGAACGTGGCCTTCTCGAAGGCGTCGAGGTGGTCGTAGCGGCTCACGAAGGCGGCGCTCAGCAGGGCCGAGAAGCCCGCCATCATGCCGAGCGTCGAGACCAGGGTCCACCAGGTCGAGCGGACCGAGCGGAGCTTGGTCCACTCCGAGGCGAGGATGCCGCGGGCGTCGAGCCCGCTGCGGGTGGGCGTCGGCGTCGCCGCTGAGGGGACGGGGGGGTTGGGGGATCGGGGCGGGGAGATGGTGGTGGTCACGAGGAGGCCTTTCAGGCGGCGTCGGCGTTGGCGGAGATGGGGTAGCCCGACTGATCGGGTCGGTAGTCCACGCTGTCTTGCGTGAGCTCGAGGTAGGCCTGCTCGAGCGACGCCGTCTCGGCCACGAGCTCGTGCACGGGAACGCCTGCGGCGGCGGCCAGGGTGGCCACCTCGGGGCAGTCGAGGCCGGTGACGATGAGCGCCCCGTCGTCGCGGGTCTCGACCGCCTCGGCCTCGGGTTCGAGGGCGGCGCGGAGGCGGCCGACCTCGGGCGACCGGACCCGGACGCGGTTGCCCGAGCTGCGCAGGATGAACTCGTCGACGGTGGTGTCGGCGATGAGGCGCCCGCGGCCGATCACGATGAGGCGATCGGCGGTCAGCGCCATCTCGGTCATGAGGTGGCTGGACAGCAGCACCGTGCGGCCCTCGGCGGCGAGGCCGCGCAGCAGGGTGCGGATCCAGATGATGCCCTCGGGGTCGAGCCCGTTGACCGGCTCGTCGAGCAGCAGCACGTCGGGGTCGCCCAGCAGCGCGGCGGCGATGCCCAGCCGCTGGTTCATGCCCAACGAGTAGCCGCCGGCGCGCTTGCGGGCGACGGCGGTCAACCCGACCATGTCGAGCGCCTCGTCGACCCGCGCTTCGGGGATGGCGTTGGCCTGCGCCAGGCACAGCAGGTAGTTGCGCGCCGAGCGGCCCGGATGGATGCCCCGGGCTTCGAGCAGCGCCCCGACGTGGTGGAGGGGTCGGAGCATGGTGCGGTACGGGCGTCCGTCGACGGTCACCGTGCCGCTCGATGGCGCGTCGAGCCCGAGGATCATGCGCATGGTCGTGGACTTGCCGGCGCCATTGGGGCCGAGGAATCCGGTGACCACCCCTGGCAGCACGTCGAACGTGAGGTCGTCGACGGCCACGACGGGGCCGTAGCGCTTGGTCAGGTTGCGGGCTTCGATCATGGGGGGCTCCGTGTGATGCGGGTTGGACAGCTCGCACGGTACGGATCGACGTCGTCGCCCGGAATGGCGGCGAGGCCCGTTCGCGTGGTCCCAGGGGCGACACTTGCGGCGACGAGACCCACCTTGAGGAGGATGGCGCTACCCCCTGAGGTGGATGCCGTCCGACCCTCCTCACCCGTACCATCCCGGTGTGACGACGATGACCAGGTGGCTGCGCGAGCACCCCCAGCTCGGCGACGCGGCCCTGATCCTGTTCATCTGCCTGTCGTCGGCCGAGGCCTTGCGGCGGCGGCCGGGCAGCCCGGCGCTGGCGATCACCCTGGCCGTCGGCATGGCCCTACCGCTGGCGTTCAGGCGGCGGCACCCCGCCGCGGTGTTCAGCGCGGTCGCCGCCGTCGCGTTCGTGCAGTGGCTCTCGAACATCCCGGTCCGTCCCTATGACGTGGCCGTCCTGATCGCCCTGTACTCGGTCGCCGCGTACAGCGAGGACCGCCGGCTGACGCTCGGCGCGGCCGTGGTCACGGTCGGCGGCGCGGCGCTCGCCGTCGCCCGCCTCAACAACGACCGGCTGGTGCCGGGCATGGTCGCTCCGCTCGCGCTCACCGTCGTGGCCATCGCGCTGGGCGACGACCGTCGGACCCGCCGGGCGTACTTCGCGGGCCTGGAGGAGCGGGCCGAGCGGCTCGAGCGCGAACGCGACGCGCTCGCGGAGGTCGCGGCGTCCGGCGAGCGGGCCCGCATCGCGCGAGAGCTGCACGACGTCGTCGCCCACAGCCTCAGCGTGATGGTGGCGCAGGCCGACGGCGCGGCGTACACGGTGAGCAGCGACCCGCACCGCGCCGGCCGCGCGATGGAGACGGTGGCCGAGACCGGGCGCGACGCCATGACGGAGATGCGTCGCCTCCTCGGTGTGCTGCGCACGACCTCGACGGCCGGCGACCTCGTGCCGCAACCCGGCGTCGCCGAGATCCCCGCGCTGGTGGACAACGTCCGCGAGGCGGGCCTGCCGGTGGAGCTGACCGTCGACGGCCCCGAGGTCGACCTTCCCGCCGGCATGGCGCTGGCCGCCTATCGCATCGTGCAGGAGGCCCTGACCAACACGATCAAGCACAGCGGGCCGGGCGCCACCGCCAGCGTCGCGCTGCACTTCGCGGCCGACGAGCTGACCGTGCAGGTCGACGACGACGGCGCCGGCATCCGCACGCCCGATCACGACGGCTCCGGCCAGGGCTTGGCCGGCATGCGCGAGCGGGCCGCCATGTACGGCGGCTCGGTGCGGGTGGGCCCGCGGCCCGAGGGCGGCTTCGTGGTGGCGGCGGCGTTCCCGTTCCGGTCCACGGCACCGTGACGATCCGCGTGCTGCTGGTCGACGACCAGGAACTGCTCCGCGCCGGGTTCCGCATGGTGCTCGACGCGCACGCCGACGTCGAGGTCGTCGGCGAGGCGGGCGACGGCGCCGAGGCCATGCGGCTGATCGACCAGGTGGACGTGGACGTCGTCCTCATGGACGTGCGGATGCCGGGCATGGACGGGATCGAGGCCACGCGCCTCATCTGCACCCGCCCGAGCGGTCAACCCCGGGTGCTCATCCTCACCACCTTCGACCTCGACGAGTACGTCTACGAGGGCCTGCGGGCCGGGGCCAGCGGCTTCCTCCTGAAGGACGTCCGACCGCCGGCCCTCGTCGACGCCATCAGGGTCGTGGCCTCGGGCGACGCCGTGGTCGACCCGGTGGTCACCCGGCGCCTCCTCGATCGCTTCATCGATGCCGCGCCCCACGCGGCGGCCGCCGAGGACCCCCGGCTGGCCTCGCTCACCCCGCGCGAGCACGACGTGCTGATCGAGATGGCGAAGGGCTCGTCCAACGCCGAGGTCGCCGAGCAGCTCTACCTCTCCGAAGCCACCGTCAAGACGTACGTGGGGCGCATCCTGGCCAAGCTCGCCCTGCGCGATCGCGTGCAGGCCGTCGTCTTCGCCTACGAGCACGGCCTGGTCCGCGCCGGCGAGCGCTGAGCACCCAGCCCCGGACGCGCCGCTGGCGCAGGAGCCCATCAGCGGAGGACGGACACCTGCGCCAGGCCAGCAGGCGGGCTACGGAACGGTCGGCACCTGCCCGGCGTTCTCCTGCGCCTCGCGCGCCGCGCTCTCGGTCTTCTCGTGCGCGGCGTTCTCGTTCGAGTGGAACGTGCCGCCGGAGGCGGAGGGCGCCGTCGCCGTGCTGGACGACGTCGACGGGCTGGTGGCGGTGGTGGTCGGGGTCTGCGCGGTCGCGCTGCTCGACACCATGGCGGCACCGAGGGCGCCACCGCCGAGGCTGACGACGGCCAGGCCGCCGGCGACGATGGCCTTGCGAAGGGGGTTCATCGAGGGGGATCTCCTTGGGTCATGGGCTCCTTCTGGAGCCACACCCCACCGTGCACCGCCAACCCCAGAACGCTCGCAGAGGCGCCCGATAGTCGCCGGAGACGTGCGAGGATGACCGCCGTGTCGGGCCTGGCCATGCGCAACCGGCGGCGGATCGCTGCGCTCGCCTCGTTCACGGTGCTGCTCGCCGCGCTCGCCGCCTGCAACATGGCCTGCTCACAGCAGAAGGGGACCGTCCCGCTGCCCCGGTTGCAGACCGTCCGGGCCTGGCGCGCGCCGAGTCGGCCGACCCGGGCGCAGCCGTTCCGCCCGCCGCTCACCAGGCCCGTGGGCACCTACGGCGTGGCCGTCTCGCAGTTCACGGCCACCGACAGCAGTCGGCCCACGCCGCCGCGGGGCAGCGTGCCGGGTCACGCCGGCCGGACGCTGACCACGACCATCTACCGCCCCACCACGCCGGGACCGTGGCCGCTGGTGATGTACGCGCACGGCTTCAACGTCGACGTCGCCTCCAACGCCCCCCTGCTGCAGGCGCTGGCCTCGGCCGGCTTCGTCGTGGCCGCGCCCCGGTTCCCCGGGTCGGCACCGGGGTTCCCGGGCCCGGCCACCCAGTCCGACATGGGCAACCAGGCCATCGACCTCGGCTTCCTCGTGTCCTGGCTGCAAGCCCACGGCTCCGGCGGCATCGACTTCTCGGCGATCGGCGCGATCGGCCACAGCGACGGCGGGACGAGCGTCGCCGCGCTCGCACTCAACGACCGGTACCAGGACCACCGGTTCCGGGCGTTCGCGGTCCTGGCGGGCGAGCGGTCACCGCTGGTCGCCGGCAGCTGGGGCCCGCGCAACACCGCGGCGCTGCTGTCCATGACCGGGACCAACGACGAGTACGGCCTGTTCCCGGCCGGCCGAGGCATCTACGACACGGCGGCCTCGCCGCGGGCCTGGATCCCCATCTCGGGCGCCACCCACTTCAGCGCGTACTTCGGGTCCGGCGCGCAGGCGGACGCGACGAGGGCGACCCTCGCCGACTTCTTCTCCTTGCACCTGCGGCCGGTGGGCGCCGACATCAACCGCTTCCTGGCCGATGCCCAGCGCGAGGGCCTCTCGCTCACGCTGCCGTTCAGCGACCCGCTGCTGCAGCGTTGGGACGTCTTCGGCGGCACGCACAGCCCGCTCGGCCAGCTCGCGACCTGGCCGGCCCCCGCGCCCGGAGGTTCGCGGCACATCGAGCTCGCCAACGGCGACATCACCGAGTCGCCGTCGGGCGTCCACGAGGTGCAGGGCACGATCTGGCAGCGCTGGCGGGCCCTCGGTGGCCACGGCGGCTTCATCGGGCTGCCGACCAGCGACGAGACGGCCACCTCCGACGGCGTCGGCCGGTTCAACGGCTTCACCGGCGGGGCGATCTTCTGGAGCCCGGTCACCGGCGCGCACGAGCTGCACGGCACCCTCGGGCAAGCGTGGATCCTGCGCGGTGCGGAACGAGGAGCGCTCGGCTACCCGACCACCGACCAGGCGGCCGTCGGCGACAACCGCGGCGTCACGCAGCAGTTCGAGCGCGGCTCGCTCTGGTCGACCGACGCGACCAAGGCCCACGCGGTGCTGGCCCCGTTCGAGAACGCGTGGTTCGCCACCGGGGGCCCGCGCGGTGCCCTCGGCTATCCCGTGAGCGACGCCTGGGGCGCGGCCGGCGTGTTCATCACGAGCTTCGAGCACGGCGCCGTCTACGTCACCGTCCGCGGCGGCTTCGCGCTCTCCGGTCCCATCTACCAGCGCTACGTCGCGATCGGCAGCGTGAGCAGCCGGCTCGGGCCGCCCACCAGCAGCATCAAGCCGTACGCGGGTGGCGCCTACGCCTCGTTCGCGCATGGCTACATCACCTGGGATCCGCGGAACGGCGCCGTCACGGTCGCGACCGGACCCGACCACCGGCCCCGGTAGCGCGGCCCGTGTCGCGCGATTGCCGGGAACCGCGGGTCGACGTCCGGTCCGCTCGGTCGCGCTCAGCGGGTGAGCGTGAGCAGCGCGAGGTCGTCGCGCAGGCCGCCGCGAACCCGCTCTAGCAGCGCGGCGGCGAGCCGGTCGGTCAGCCCGGCGGGGTCGTCCGCCGGACCGTTCGCAGCGAGCAGCTCGCGCAGCACGAGGTCGCCGAGCTGGCGACCGGCCGCGTCCCGCGCCTCGGTCGCGCCGTCGGTGTAGAGCAGGAGCGTGTCGCCGGGGTGCAGGCTCACCTGGACCTGGTTCGCGCTGATCGTCTGGAGGGCCCCGATGAGCGTGCCGCGGCACGCGAGCTCCTCGATCTGGCCGTCGGCGCGGCGCACCAGCGGCGGCGGATGGCCGCCGGAGATGACGCTCATGACGAGCGGGTCACGCGCCGCCGGCTCCGTGAGCCCGGGCGTGGCGCGGAACGTGGCGAGCACCAGCGTGGTGAACCGGTGGTTCCAGCCTTCGCCGAGCAGCACGTCGTTGAGCCGGTGCAGCAGCACGCTGAGATCGTCGTGGTCCGGCGCCAGGGCGTGCAGCGAGTAGCGCACGGCGGCGGTCATCGCGGCCGCCTCCGGGCCCTTGCCGCACACGTCGCCGAGCACCATCCACCAACGGTCGCTGCCCGTACGGAAGACGTCGTAGTAGTCGCCACCGGTCGTGATGCCCGTCGTCCCTGAGCGGTAGTAGGCCGAGAGCTGCACGCCGGCGATGTCGGGAAGGGTCGGCGGCAGGAGGCTCGCCTGCAGCGTCTCGGCCGTCTGCCAGAGGGCGGCGTACAGCCGGGCCTTGTCGATGGCGGCCCCGGCCCGGCGTCCCAGCTCGAGGGCGAGGTCGACGTCGTCCTCGTCGAGCCGGCGCCCGTCGCCCGACACCAGCAGCATCGTCCCCACCCCGCGCCCACCGGCGACGACGGGGACCACGACGTAGGAGCTGATGTGCAGCTCCTGCAGCAGCGCCCTGTGCTCCGGATCTTCGACGCTCTCGTTGAGAAGGTCCTCGCCGAAGTCCGGCACGAACAGCGGCTCGAGCGTGCGGAGGAGGTGCCGCAGGGTCTCGTCGTGCGGATCGGTCGGGTAGCGCTCCTGCATGTCGCGCGCCACCGCAACCATCGTCGGGTCGCGGTGGGCCACGGCGGCGTGGTGCACCTTGCCGTCGCTGATCACGTCGACCACGCACCAGTCGGCCAGCTCGCCGATGGCCAGGTCGGCCACCCGCTGCAGCGTCTCGTCGAGGTCCAGCGGCGAGTCCAGCAGGCTCGACACCCGGGCCAGCATCTCGAGCCGGCGCTGCGCGGTGCGCGCCGCGTCCTTGGCGATCTTCTCGGCGGCGACCGCGGCGGCGCGGGCGAGCTCGGCCTCCCGGCGGTCGGAGACGTCGATGGCCACGCCGATCAGCTCCGTGGGCTCGCCGTCGGGACCGAGGATCAGCCGCGCCGTCGAGGAGAACCAGCGCACGGAACCGTCCGGCAGGAGGATGCGATGGTGGACGACGTATTCCGGCGTCCGCTGGGCGAGCGCGCGGTCGAGGCCCGCCTGCATGGCCGGGAGATCCTCGGGGTGCAGGCGCGCCGAGTACGTCGCGTACGTGCCGTCGAACGTGCCGGGCTCGAAGCCGTAGAGCTCCTCCATCGAGGCATCCCAGTCGATGAACCCCGACGCGATGTCCCACCGCCAGGTGCCGATGCCGCCGGCGCGCAGCGCCATCTCGAACCGTTCCTGCACGGAGCGCTCGGTGGCGGTCGGGCGCGGGCGGTCGGTCATCATCGGCCGCTCCCCGACGCCGTCGACGCCCTGCCCGTCACGAGTGCTCCCCGCGGTCGCTGCCCTGCATCTGCGCACATTTTGCACCAGTTCGCCGCCCACCGCGGCGTTGCCTGCCCGCCATCGGGGCGCGAGCGGGTCCGGCCCGGCACGTAGGTTGCCCGGTCGGAGGGACGGGCTGGCGCCGTGTTCGGCGTCGTGCTGCTCGTCGAGGCGCTCCGCTGAACGCCCGCTCCTAGTAGCCGCCCTTGCTCCCCGTCGTGGTCGCTGGCGCGCTGGTGGTGGGCGTCGAGCTGCTGGTGCCGCTCGCCTTCACGACGTGCCACATTCCGCCGAAGCTCTTGAGGCCGTCGCCGTAGGCGTCGCCCGCGTCCTTGTCCTTCACGAACCGGTACAGCGGCAGGCCGTCGGCCGCGAGCAGCCGGGTGCCGTCGGCGGCCATGGCCACCGTGTACGCGGGCCCGCTCGGACCGGTGGGCGTGCTGACGCCGGTGGGCACCACGAGCGGGGGCCACACCGCGGCGCAGGTGGCGGTGCAGGCGACGGGCTTGCCGCCGTTCGTGAGCGTGTAGACGGTGAGGCCCTTGGCGTCGGCCAGCACCATCCCGAGCTTGGCGTCCTTCTTGACGGTCAGGAGGGCCGCGCCTCCGCCGGCCGCGGTCGTCGCCGAACCCGCCGATCCAGCGCTCGCGGTCGTCGCGGTCGTGCCGCCCGTGTAGCCCGACGAGCCGCCGCTCTTGCCGCACGCGGCCAGCAGCACGAGGGCCGCGGCCAGGACCGCTGCCGTGCTGGCACCTCTGGTCGAACGTCGCATGGGGGCTCCTCGGTGGGTCGAGCGACGTGTCTGGTCGACGTCGCGCCTGCCATGGATTACGTGTGAGGCGAGCGGCGGGATTGCGCGGCCGACCCCGGTGTCCGCGATCGCCGCCCAGGATTCCTCTGGGATACTCGGCCCCGTCGTGCGCTCGTGGGCATTTGGGCGATGAGCGCGTGGCCGCGGCGCTCGTCGTCGCCGAGAGGAGCCCTCGATGGTCCTGGCACTGGTCGTCATCGCCAGTGCGTTCGCGCTCGGAGTCCTGCTGTGGTCGCTGGTCGAGTACCTGCTGCACCGGTTCGCGATGCACCAGCTCAAGGGCCGCGGGATCATGAGCCGCGAGCACCTCGAGCACCACGTCCAGGCCTCATGGGGGCTGTCGCCGATCGACGTGTTGAGCTGGGCCGGTCTCCTGGTCGTGGGCCTCGCCGGCTGGCTCCCGCTGGGCTGGTGGATGGCGGGGCGGGCGGCAGGCATCGCGTTCACCGCCGGCTGGACCGCGGGCTACGCGGCCTACGAGTACCTCCACGCCTCGGCCCACCTGCACGCGCCGAGCGGTGCGTACTCCGGGTGGCTGCGGCGCCATCACCTCCACCACCACTTCGGCCACCCGATGGTGAACCACGGCGTCACGACCCCGCTGTGGGATCGGCTGTTCGGCACGCTCGAAGCGCCGACCACGGTCCGGATCCCGCGTCGCCTGGCGCCGGCCTGGTTGCTCGATCCACATGGAGACGTGCGGCCCGAGCTGCGGGCGACCTACGAGGTCGTCGGGCTCGATGTGGTCGACGAGCGCATGCGGGCCCTGGACCGGGCGCGCGCCCTGGCGTCGCTCGCACCGCCTGACTGACGGCGACGGCGCCGGCGCCGGCGCTGGGGGTTGCCCGGGGCTGTAAGCGGCGCGCCCAGCCGGCCGTCCCACGGATCGCGGGGTGTCGCGATCGGGAGCGGGCCGATGACGGGATCGACGCATGGCGCCCGGGCGCTGGC
>JAODBM010000156.1 GCA_025463985.1 Acidimicrobiales bacterium | reverse complement strand
GCCAGCGCGACCGTGACGATGAGCCCGGGCTCGTGGAACGCACGCGGCGCGGCCTGGAGGAGCTCGTGATGGGACGCGACCGCGTTGAAGGCGCCGAACGCCGCCATGATCCCGACGATCGCCAAGCCCTCGCCCGCCGCCCGCACCACGACTGCCGCCTCGATCGGGCCGCCCACCGTGAAGCCGCCGAGGATGCGCGGCAGCGTCCCTTCCGGCAACCTGGCCCACACGGTGACGTGGCTCGATCCGGTGTGGGTGGTCAGCGCGGTGAGCACGACGCGCAGCAGCGCGAACACCACCCCGGCGCCGACCAGCAGCGGGAACGCGCGCGCGAGCAGTGAGTCGAGCCGATGCACCTCCACGACCAGCGCGCTGACCGCGAGCACGAGCACGACGTACACCGGGCTCGGCGCGAGCTGCACGCTGCCCGCGGCGGCAGCGGCCCAGAGGAGCCAGGTGACGGCGTGGAACGGGCTTGAGCTGCGCACGGAAGGAGGACGCCCTTCAGGCTGGTTGACCGGGGGGGGCGGCGCCTCGTACGGTACGCAACTGATTGGAGCCGCTGGTAACCCGGATGTTGCCAGCAGTCCTATGAGCACCATCCGGTGCTCAGCGGACGGGGAAAGTCGGTGCGAGTCCGACGCTGTCCCGCAGCTGTGACCGGTCTCCAGGACCGGAAGCCAGGTGACCCACTCCCATCCCGCCGGCGCACCGGCGGCACCCCAAGCCGGCCGCCTCGAGCGGCCCAACGGGTCCTCGAGGAACGGGGCCCACGGAGGTCACATCCCATGCCGCGTCGTGCTCTTGCCGCCGCTGTCCTGGCCAGCCTGGCCATCTCGTCTGCTGCTGTTCTGCCCGGTGCTCCCGCGCTGGCCCGGACGGCTGCTTCCCCCGCTTCGGTCGACCTCGGCAAGGCGGAGGCGTTCGTGCTCTCGAAGCAACAGTCCGACGGAGGGTTCGAGCTCGCCGGCTTCCCGCTGTTCGAGACCCCGGACGCCATCTACGCCCTCGCCGCCCGCCACCAGTCCGGCGCCACCTGGAGCACATCCGAGGCTCGCGCCGCGGTCGACGCGCAGGTGAAGGGCGGGAAGAACCCGCTCAGCTACATCGACCACAAGGTCGACACCGAGGCGACGCCGGTCGACGACAAGGGGCGGGTGGCGCTGGCCGCTCGGACAGCCAAGATCGTCGCCCTGGTCGCCGGCCCCCTGGGCATCTCCGCCACCGACTTCGATCCTGCGAACGACTCGCCGACACCGGTCAACCTGCTGGCCCGCATCGACGCCGTGCGAGCGCAAGACGGCACCTACACGATGCCCGGCCAGCTGAACGGGGTGCTGTACGTCGCGCTCGCGGACTGGGCGACGGGGCGGGCCGTACCGGCGCCGCTCGTGGCCCAGATCAAGGCCGCGCAGCGCGGGGACGGTTCGTGGGACTACTCGGGCTCGACCGGCCCGACGGGGACCGACATCGACACCTCCGCCCTCGCGCTGCTGGCGCTGCGTCGATCGGGCCTCGCACCCACCGACGCCGCGATCGCCGCCGGCATCGGCTTCCTCGCGCGGCAGCATGGGGTTGCCACCGGCGCCTGGAGCTCGTTCGGGTCGCCCGATCCCAACTCCACCGCCATCGCCACGATGGCCCTGTCGGCCCTCGGGGTCGACGTCACCACGCGGGCGTGGCGCGACGCGGCGAAGCCCGGGAGCACGGGCGACGCCTACGCCTCGCCGCTTGCTTGGCTGGCAAGCCAGCAGGCCGCGGACGGCCACATCACGAGCCCCAACGACCAGTTCGGGCTCAGCACCTTCGCCACCACGCAATCGCTGCAGGCCCTGGCTCGGGTGCGCTACCTCGCGCCTGAGCGGGAGGCGTTCGTGGCGCGGGCCGCGGCGCTCCTGACCACCAAATGGACCGACGGGCCCGGCGTCCCGTCGCCGGCCAGCCTGGCGCTGATCTCCGCGAACCTCGGCGCCAACCCGTCGATCGCCGCCAACCGTGGGGGCGCCGTGGCCGCGGCGCTCGGCTCTGAGGCCTACCGGCGGGCGGCGGCCGCCGAGCTGTTCCAGCGCAGCCTCGCTCGCACGACCGATCCGTCCGGCGAGACCTACTGGGCCAACCGCCTGCAGACGATCACCCGCCAGGAGATGATGGCCCAGCTGATCGGGTCACCGGAGTTCTTCACGAAGGCCGGCGGGACCAACAAGGCGTTCGTCGCCCGGGCCTACCAGGTCGTGTTCTTCGGCCGCTCCGTGGACGACGGCGGCAGCGCCTACTGGGTCGGCCGCATCGAGTCCGGCACCCCGCGGACGTCGGTCGCGCGCGCGCTGCTCGACAGCGCCGAGTACCGCCAGAAGGAGGTCGGCGCGCAGTACCAGCGGCTGCTCGGTCGGGCCGCCGACTCCGGTGCGCGCACCTACTGGGGCGAGCGGTTGCGCCACGAGCGCATCGAGGTGCTGCTGGCCAGCCTCGTCTCGTCGGGCGAGCTGTACCGGAAGGTCGTCGGGTGATGGCGGGGGCCTCCCGGGGTCCCACCCGGTCCGCCCGCGCGGCGGCCTTCGTGAGCATCGTGGCCATGGCCGCGTTCGGCAGCGGGCTGATCGGGGGCCCGGCTGCGGCCGCGGGCCGCGCCAGCGCCGCCTCGCTCGCACGACCGATCCGTCCGGCGAGACCTACTGGGCCAA
>JAODBM010000152.1 GCA_025463985.1 Acidimicrobiales bacterium | reverse complement strand
GGTCGCGGCGGCGCCGTCGCAGGAACGCAGCCAGGCGGAGCCGGGGGCGCGGCCGGGGCGGGCGGCGCCGTCTACGGCGGAGCGATCGCCAACCTCGCCGGTGGCACGCTCACCGTCAACGGCGCGGTCCTGAGTGGCACGGCGACCGGTGGCAACGGCGGTTCAGGAGGAAAGGGCGGCACCGGCGGGGGGAACGAAGACGGCGGCAGCGGCCAGATCGGCCAGTCGGGGGGCTACGCCGGAAGTGCCTCGGGCGACATCCCCGCAGGCGCTGGAGGCGATGGCGGCGACGCGGGAACCTCCGTGATCGGCGCGCCCGGAGCCCCTGGCGGACCTGCCGGGCCGGGAGGCGTCGGCGGAGGAGCGTCCGGGGGCGGCATCTACAACATCGCCACGATGTCGATCGACACGGCGAAGATCAAGTCGTCCAACGCCAACGGTGGCTACGGCGGCACCGGCGGGATCGGCCAACGGGGCGGCGCCGGAGGCCGCGGCGGCTACGGGGCCCACCCCGGCGCGGCCGGAGGGCTCGGGGCCCAGCCCGGCAACCCGACGAGTGGATCGTCCGGCGGTGCAGGAGCGGTCGGCGGAGGTGGTGGCGCCGGCGGCCACGGTGGCGGCGCCCAAGGCGGCGGGATCGACAACGAGTCGAGCAGCTGGACCATCATCCACACCGACTTCGTGGACGGCGGCGCCGTCGGAGGCAACGGCGGGCTCGGCAGCCCGGCCGGCGACGGCGGCTACGGCGGGGACGGCCGCGACGGCGGCAGCGGCGGCGCCGTCTTCGGCGACAGCCTGCACAAGGTCGACGGTCGGGACGGCGCGTCGGGCGGCAGCGGTGGGCACGGCGGCAACGGCGGCCCCTTGGGCCCGAGCGGTACCGCCGGATCTGCCATCGGCGGCGGGCTGTTCACCACGACCGGCAACACCCTGGCCAAGTACCAGGACAACACGTTCGGTGGCAGCGGCTTCCTCCACGCGATCGGCGGGGTCGGCGGCACGTTCAACTGCGGGAGCGGCACCGCGGCGTCGTGCGCGTCGAACGGTGCCCCGGGGGGCGCACGCGGTAGCGGCGGCGGAGGCAGCAACGGCCAGGGCTGGGAGAGCGACCCCGACCCCGCTGCGCACAACGGCCACGCCGGCAGCAACGGCACGCCCGGTGCCGCCGGTGCTTCGGGAGCCCTGGCTGCGGCGGGCGCAAACGGCACAGGAGTCGGCCCGGCCTGCTCCGGTCCGCCCTGCGGCACCGGCATCGTCCCGCCGCTGGCCCCGACCATCGACGACGCCAACTCCGCCGCATTCGTGGGCGAGGTCGACCTCTACTGGGGTGACCCGCCCCGCAACGGTGGGAGCGCCCTCACCGGTTGGGTCCTCACGCCCTACGTCGCGACGACGGCCCAGGCACCAGTGACCCTCGGCCTCCTCGGCTCCAACCACTACGCGTTCCACAACCTGGTGAACGGCACGACGTACACGTTCACGGTGGCCGCCAAGAACAGCGCTGGCACCGGCGCCGCCTCCGCGCACAGCAAGCCGCTCACTCCACGCAGCGGACCGCATGCGCCGAGCGCTCCGAGGAACGTCACCGCGGTCGCCGGGAACGGAAAGGTGACGGTGACATGGTCGGCGCCGGCCGATGACGGGAGCAGCCCCGGCGGCATCCTCGACTACAGCGCGCAGGTCTACGACGCGGCCGAGCAACTGCAGGGCGGCGGATCAACCGGCAGCGGGTCGATCTTCTCGCTGGCCGTCACTGGGCTCACCAACGGCACGACCTACCACGTCATCGTTCGCGCCACGACGACCGACTACTACGGCGCCTACTCCGCGCCGCGGTACTTCACGCCGGCTGCGGGGGGCGGCCGCCCGCCGGGTGCGCCGGCATCGCCCTCCGCGAAGCCCGGCGACAGCAAGGCGTATGTGCGGTGGAGCGCACCCAGCGACCCGGGAACCTCCACGATCACCGGCTACCGGATCACGCCCTACGTCGGCAGCGTCGCCGGCACCCCCCAGAACGTCGGACTGACCCAGCCCGCAGTCGTCACCGGTCTCACCGACGCCACCGCCTACAGGTTTACCGTCGCCGCCATCAACAGCTCCGGCCCCGGTGCCGACTCGGCGGTGTCCGCGTCGCTCACCCCGGAACCATGGTCCCCGAACGCGTCGTGGACCGCGCTCGTGAACGGGGCCTACGCCGACCTGGTCGGCCGGCCGCCGACCACCAGCGAGCGCAGCACCGCCGTCCAGAACCTCACCAGCGGCGCGTTGACCAAGGGCCAGTTCATCGCCGACCTCCGCAGCTCGAACGACAACGTCACCAACGTCGACCCGGTCACCCGGCTCTACTACGCGTACTTCCTGCGAGTCCCGGACAAGGGCGGCCTGCAGTTCTGGATCGGCCAAAAGCGCAAGGGCATCGCGCTCGCGGACATCTCAAACGCGTTCGCCGCCTCCAGCGAGTTCAAGTCCCGCTACGGCACGCTTTCGAACAATGCGTTCGTCAAGCAGGTGTACACGAACGTCCTCGGCCGGCTCGGCGACCCCGGTGGCATCAACTACTGGACCGCCCAGCTCGACCAGAAGAAGCGGACCCGCGGCCAGGTCATGATCGGCTTCAGTGAGTCCGGCGAGTACAAGGCCAAGAAGGCCACCTCGGTCACGGTCGCCGTCCTCGACATCGCGCTCTGGCAGAAGACCCCGACAGCGTCGGTCGCCACCGCCCAGATCGCCGTCCTCAACGGCGGCCAGACCACCGCTACCTTCGCCGCAACCCTCCTCGACAGCCTCGACTACGCGACCCGTATCGAAGGCGCCTGACGCTCGGGCTCAACCTTGCTGCGCCTCCGACGAACGCGGCGCCGGTCGGCGGGTCGAGGAGTTTCACATCGAGGACCGCACGATCGCGGACCCGACCCCGGGCGAGCCCGACGCTCTCCCTGTTCGCGCGGGCGGCGCCGTTGGAATCAGCCCACCGCGGCGAGCAGGTCGCGCATGTGTGCAGCCGGCACGTAGCCATCGTCGGCCGTGAGCATCAGGACCGGGCGCGCCGGGTCAGCCGGGCGCGAGAGCCGGAGTAGGCCGACCTCGTCGGTCGTGTGGCGGCACCCGTTCGTGCACTCCGTGTAGGCCTGGTCGAACACGGTGTACGAGCCGGCGCCGAGCGCACCCGTGGTCACGTGCCGGGGCGCGGCAGCATCGGCGGCCGAGAGGTAGTTGCCGTGGTAGCCGTTGAGCGGTGCGCGCTGGCGGTGGCCGACCGAGCAGGTTCGGTCCGGCAAAATGGCCCGAGCGACCACCCGGTCGCGGAACGACAGGTAGCCGGCGTCAGACCCGCACGACGATCCGGCCCTGCGAGATGCGGGGATCGGCGTCACCGTCCACCCCGCCGGGAGCGCGATGGCCACGCCGTGGCCGAGCGAGAGCCGGCTGGTGGCCACGCCAGACCCGGGGAACGTCGGCGCTGTCGACCCGTGGTGGCTGCAGGCGGCAGCGAGAAGCGTGACGAGTACCGCCGAGCGGCGCATGGAGGTCACGCCGGGTCCACCCGGGCCGACCAGCGGCAGCCGGGCACGCCGGTCACCAGCACCTGTGCTTGGCTGCCGGCGCTCCAGGCGAACTGGTTGCTGCCCTGATCGGGCGCCGTCGCTCCCGAGTAGTCGACCGCCTGGTATTGCGTGCCGCCGGCCGGCACCACCAGGAAGTCGTCGGCGCAGACGGCCCCTTGGGCACCGCGCGTGTCGAGCGCGTTCCACGTGAGCCGATAGTGGCCGACCGGCAGGTCGAACGCCGCCGAGCGCGAGGTCGAGCCGCTGGAGAGGCCGTCTGTCGTACCTGACGCCGCGAAGCCGGCGAAGCCATCGGCGGGCGCGGCGGTGGTCGGGGTCAGCGGCCCGGTGACCGGCGACGATGGGGCTGGGCCGGAGCTGTGGCGATAGCAGACCGACTGGATGGTGTTGACGGGACCATCGGGAAAGTGCAGGACGATGCGGGGCGAGGACGTGCCGGTCGCGTAGTACGCGAGCACCACCGTCCTGAGGGCGCCGTCGAACTGCAGGATGCCGGTGGCACCGTCGTAGGTCACGGCGGCGGGCGCCTGGCTCTCGAGCGCATAGGTGCTGTCGGCCAGCAGGTGCAGGGTCCCGGTGAACGCCGTCGCCGCGCCCGGGCGGTCCTGTGGGTCGGCGGTGGCGATCGTGCACACGTAGTCGGCGGCCAGCGCCGCCGCGCTGCCCCCGCTCGGACCGCCGCCGCCCCCCACCGTCGGCGAAGGGCTGCCCGAGGACGACGACGTCGCCGACTTTCCGCTGGACCCCGTGCATCCGCTCACCAGGACCAGTGCCGCGACAACGACGGCAACCACCCTGCGCCTGCCCACGACCGCCTCCCTCGCACGTCGGACTCCGCACTTTACCCCGCCACGCCGGGCCGCCCGCGGCCACCGCCGGGGCAGTGATCTCCGCCGTTGGGCACGACGTCGGCAAGGGGACGGCCGAGACCGCCCGGCCTGAACATGGCGTTGCCTGCCAAGGGCAGCCCCCGCCTAACCACCACAAGGCGAGCATCGTCAGGTAGATCACGACGATCAAAGCGATCGCGGCGAGCCGCGCTTGGAACGACCGCGTCAGTAGGAGCCGGCCCGCCGCTGAGCGCGGGGCCGTCCGTCGGGGTCGAGGGTTGTGCGGTAGGCCAGCTGGGCCAGAGGGCGGAGCCAGTTCGAGACCCGCTCGCAATGGTGGGTACGCAGATGACCCGGAGGGCGGGGCGTCGTGCGCGGCGACGAGCACCATGCGTCGAGCGCGAGCGCGCTGCGGCGCAGGGTTTCGAAACCCTGGCGGGGCTCGATGAGGTCATCGTCGTCGGAGGGCTCCCGGCCGAGGTGCTCACGCCAAAGGGCGATCCGGGTGTCGCGCGCGAGCTGCCGAGCGCCGTCGCCCAGGCCCGCGGGGTCGCGTGGCCCGCGCGGATCAAGCGTCTCGTCGACGATCGCACAGCTGAGCTCGGAGTCGTGCGTCCACGATCGCCGGTTGAGGTTGTCGGACCCGATCTCGAGCCAGACGTCGTCGATTATGCAGGACTTGGCATGCACGTAGATGGGTGTGGCGGATCCGTTGACCAAGTCGTAGAAGGCGACCCGCTCGCCACCGGCCTGCCGTAACGTGCGGATCACCTTGCCCTGGGCGGTTCGGCTCGCTGCGCCGGTGATCTTGCCGTCGCGGTCGGGGAAGCGGGGCACGACGATGACCACGAGGAGCTCCCGATGGGCGACGAGGGCCCGGGCGAGGGCCGCGGCGGCGTCCGCCGACCAGAGGTACTGGTCCTCGATGGCGATCAGGGCGCGGGCCCTTCCGATGGCCTTCAGGTAGGCACGGGCGATGCTCCGTTCGCCTTGGACCGCGAAGTCGTACGGCTGATGCTTGTGCGGATAGGTGCGGAGCACTTGGACGCTGTGGGTTCCCTGGGGCTTGTGCTCGAGATTCTCGGTCGGGTCGACGGTCAGCGGAGCGAGGTGGGACGGCTGTCGCGCCAGCCGTCTGACTGCGGCGCGTAGAGGGTTGCGGTGATCGAGGGGGGTCGGGTCGTTCCACCGTTCACGGAACGACCAGGCCACGTCGCGGATCGCGGGCCCTTTGATTTCGAGCTGGATGTCGTGCCATGGCGGATGTTCGCCGTATCGCTCGTCGAGCTCCACGGCTTGCGGGTCGCCCAGGTGGCGGTAGTCATCCCGTCGCCCATGGCAGAGGTCGATGCCTCCGACGAAGGCCACGTCGGCATCGCGCCCGGGCGCGTCTTGGCCGGTCGGGCCACGACGGATGATCACCAGCTTCTGGTGGTGGCTCCCACCGCGGCGGATCCGCTCGTCGAGTGCTACGACCGCGCCATCACGGTTCAACTTGGATGCGAGCCGCAGGTTGTCCTCCTCGGCGAAACGGGCCGCTCGTGGATGCGAGCGCCAGAGCAGGCCCCGGATTCGCACGGCTCGGCGGATCAGGTCGGCCAGGATGGCCCCGATCTCGGTACCGGGCCCGACGAGCTGCTCGTCGGTGTGGCCCTCCCAGTCGGTGAACCACACCTCGCTGGTGGCGGGATCAGCGAGCTCGGCGTAGAGACGCTCGAAGTATGTTGCGCCGTCGACGAGCACCCGGACGCGGTTGCCGGTGGACCAGGCCACGTCCCCGCGCCGATCTCGGTCGATGGCGGTTGACGGGTTCCCTCGTTCGGACGCCGACAGGAACCAGTCTCCGGTGGCCATGGCGCCACCATGGCATGTCCGACCACCGCTCACCGAAGCGAGTTCGGCCCGGCCCGCGTCACCAACTGGGTCTGCCGCACCGGAGCGTTGTAGCGAAGCAGCCGGCTACCGAACGCCACAGAGCACACGGCGAACCAACCCCAGCCGAGGAGTGGAAGTCGGGCTGGCTCGTCGGGCGCCGAATCGGGCGAAGGCCACGTCCCAGTCGGGCCAGGCCGGTGCCCGAATGGATCATGGCCAGCAGCAGACCGATGCCGACACACATTGTCGCGACGACTGCTGGGCGTTTAGGAGGACGGGTCGAACACGAGGGGGAGGGCGAGGTGCGCCAGGCGGAGCTTTTCGGTGGTGGAGTCGTCGGCACAAAAGATTCGAGTGAGCAAGCCGTGCAAATCGGGGCTGATGGGGGCGATGGCGTCGAGGCGTCGCTTTGTGGGCGGTGCCCAAATTTGTCGAACGTCAAAGAACGTGCCAACCAGGTCCAACAGCCGTTCGAAGAGCAACATGCGCGCCGCGGCGTCGTGGTTGGTTGCCAAGCCAGCCGCAGCCCGAAATCGGTCCTCCGCGGCGACCCTCAAATAGTGCGTGCGGGTGGCGTCGAGCGGTGGCTTGCCTCGAGCCACGATGGCAGCGACGTGATCACGAACTCGGGCCAGCGAGCCGTCGGGGTCGTACAAGATCTTGGCCGATGACCACGCGTCGGCGGCGGCGTCGCGGTTCTCCGAAAAGTAGGCCGTCGCGGTTGCTTCACTGAATTGCACCAGTTCGAACTCTTGCCCGTCCCGCTCGGCGACACTCATCACGAATCCGGGCCGGTCGACGATGATGGCGAGATCCGCATCGCTGTCCGGCCGCGCCGTTCCCCGAGCTTGGGAACCGAAGAGCAGAACACCTCGCGTCGTGGGATCAGCCGCCAATTCATCCACGAACGCCGTGATTGCCGGGTTCATCGGTTCGTGCTTAGCAAACTGCACCGGACGGTGTCATGTTTCAGGTGGGCCGGGTCTTGTGTCCCTCGCCGCCCATCGCAGTGCGGGTGACTCGCTCCTGGACCGTTCATCGGCGACCACCTCGGTGAGCTTCATCGCGATGCTCGCTCAGCTCGGATGGGGAGGAGCCCCGTTCGGCGGGACCGTCGAAAATCCAAACTGAGCCACGGCGGCACAGCGCCCCCCTTCGCCGATTCACCCTTCACCCCAGTGCGACGCGTCGCCATCGATGGCGGGCGGCCGGTGGGGCATGCTGTTGGAATGGGCGGAGGTAGGCGGGGAGCGGGCGTGGGGCGGCGGTTGGGCGGCGGGCGGTGAGGCGGCCGCCTACTCAGTTCGCATCGGTCGGTCGTGAGCGGGTCGCGTTCCAGGTGTTCGGCGAAGGCGACACGGTCTTGCTCTTCCTCAAGTCGGGCCTGGCGTCGGTCGAGATGCTGTGGGAGCACCCTGGCCATCTGCGGGCTTTTCGGGTGCTGGGGGAGCGCTTGCGAGTCGTGATGTTCGATCACCGCGGCCTGGGCATGTCGGATCCGGTCGAGGAGCACCGGCTCGGCGACCTCGACGAGCGGGTCGAGGACGTGCTCGGGGTCCTGGACCACCTGGGTATCGAGCGGGTGGTGATCCAGGGGGAGTTGGACGGCGGGGCAACGGCGGTGAAGTTGGCCGTGGAGCACCCTGAGCGCTGCGACAGGCTGGTGCTGACCAACACGCTGGCCAAGGGCTCGCCAGGCCCCGGCTACCCCTGGGGTATGGCCTGGGACGACGAGGACATGCTGGAGGGGATCCGGCTCGCGTGGGGCAGGGGTGACCTGGTCCGTTCGGTGGCCGCCCACCTCGGCGACGACCGGGACTTCTTGGGTCGGTTCGAGCGCCTCGGGGCGCGCCCCGGACCGGCGGCGGCCACCATCCGCCGTACCGCCGAGCACGATGTGCGAGACCTGCTGCCGCTCGTCGCCTGCCCCACGCTGGTCGTCCACACCGGCGATCTGTTGAGCGTTGGCCGCGAGCACGCCGTCTACCTGGTCGAGCACATCGCTGGAGCCGAGCTAGCGGAGATGCCAGCGAGCTCGTTCTACTGGGGTGGCGGTGCCATGGAGCGGGTCATGGAGTTCACGACCGGAACTTCCTCGGCTCGCCACGAACGCGATCTGGCGACCGTCCTGTTCACCGACATCGTCGGTTCCACCGCGACCCTGCAGGCGGTCGGCGATGGCCGGTGGCGGCAGTCGCTCGACGTGCTCGACGACCTCGTCGCCACCCGCGTCGAGGCCTGTCGCGGCCGCGTCGTGAAGCAGACCGGCGACGGCCACGTGGCCGAGTTCCCCTCCCCCGGCGATGCGGTTCGTGCCGCGCTGTCGTTGCTCGCCGGCAGCCAGGTCCTCGGGCTCACCTTGCGGGCCGGCATCCACACCGGTGAGGTAGAGCGACGCGAGGGCGGCGACCTCGGCGGCCTCACCGTCCACGTCGCCGCCCGGGTGGCTGCGGCAGCGGGTGCCGACGAGGTGCTCGTATCACGCACCGTCGCCGATCTGCTGGGCAGCACGACGTTCGGTTTCGTCGACCGAGGCGAGCACGCCCTAAAGGGTGTGGACGGCATGTGGCGCCTGCTCGCGATCACCGACGAGCCGGGCCCGTAACGCCGGCCGACGGCAGGTTGCTGTGGGCCTGTTCGCGGTTGCCGGCCAGCACCGGGATCAGCAGCCGCTTGTTGCGCGGGATGCCCGAACCAACCCCACCACCACCCGACAAGGTCCGCGACTTGCCGCCACGATCGGCCCACAAACGCCCAGGTCAACAAGCACGACCGAATATCGGGCAGCTACACGCCCCGGGTCGACACGCGCCGCGGGGATCGTCCGAAGACGATCCCCGCGGCCGCCGCTGCTGGCGTGATCAGCAATGGGGGATGGGCGGGCTCCACGTCGCGAAGTTCGGCGTCGACGTGTAGTAGTCGCTCACGTAGTAGCCGTTGGTCAACCGGTCCCAGATCGACGAGCCGTTGAGCGACGAGCCACTCGTCTGGCACACGATGTTGATGGTGGCGCCGTTGGGCAGCGTCCCCTCATAGGTGGCGCTGGTGCTCGGGGCGCTGCGCTCGTTGAGCGACCCGCCCGGGGCGACCACATGGTACGTGTACGAGGTCGGGCCCGACGGCGGCACCCACTTCTGGTTCGGGCCGCTGTTGCAGCCCCACAGCTGGACCTTGCCGCCGTTGGTGCCGTCGCCGCCCCAGTCGGCGTCGAGGCACAGGCCGTGCGCCTGGTTGACGTACTGGCCGCTGCCGTTGAGCACCCACTGCTGGTTGGGACCGTTGTTGCACGACCACATCTGGACCTTGCCGCCGTACGATCCGTCGCCGCCCCAGTCGGCGTCCAGGCACTTGCCGTCCATCAGGTTCCGGATCTCGTTGCCCACCGAGTACCACTGCTGGTTGTGCTGGCTGGCCCCGACGCACGACCAGAGCTGGACGATGCCGCCGTCGTTCCAGACCGTCTGCGCCGCGGCGTCGAGGCACAGGCCGTGCGCCTGGTTCACGATCGGGTGGCTCGGCGGTGGCGGGGGCGTGTTGGCCAGCGTCAGGAACGGGGTGGGGTCGACGTCGGAGAACAGGCCCCCGCCCCCGGCCCGCACCTCGAAGTGGAGATGGCAGCCGGACGAGTTGCCCTGGGTGCCGGAGACGGCGATGGGCTGGCCGGCGGCCACGGTTTGGCCCCTAGTGGCCAACGTCTTGTTGACGTGGCCGAGGATCACGTCGTGGCCGTCGGGCAGGCGCAGGGTCGGGTAGTACGGCCCGAAGCCCGACCCGGCCCCGCCGTCGATGCCACCGGAATAGCGGGCGCCAGTAGCGGTGATGCCGCCGATCGCCACCACCACCACGGGCACGGGAGTGACGATCGTGGTGTTGCAACCCATCCCGATGTCGATGCCGGAGTGGAACCGCGGTGCGCTGGAGGGGCACGAGCCCTTCCAGGACGGTGGATAGGGCTCGTGGGGGACGTAGGTGCACCCGTAGCCTTGGGACACCTGTATTGAACCCGACCACCAGGTCGAGCTCTGGTTCCAGCCCCAGTGCATGATCGGCAGCGGCGACGCTTGCGCCGCGGTCGGTGCGGCCAGCACGACGACCGTCGCGACCATCAGCCCGATGACCCAGTAGCTGGCTTTGACTGCAGACGAGACGCGCTTGACGAAGCTCATGTCCATTCCTCTTTCGGTTCTCCGCCGGCCCTTCAGGACCGGTGGTCCCAGCCCCCATGGGTCATGTTGCGCCTACAGGCCGTCGGCCCACATCGGCGCAACTACGTAAACCGCGGGGGCGCGAGGTCAGTGGCCGGAGGTCGGCGCGGTCAGCTGGTCGACGACGAAGGCCGCGGCGAGCCCCAGCACACCGTCGCGGTCGCGCACGTAGTGGGTGTGACTGCCGCTGAAGACCAGCGCGGCCGGCCCGCGGCGGTGGGCCGAAATGGCATCGCCAGCGAGGGTGTAGCTCCAGAGGCGATCATGGAACGTCGCCGGGACGGGCGTCGCCCGGTGCGCCAGGATCCCCGGCCGAGGGTCACGGGAACCGCGCTGGCCCGGGTCGCCGGGCCGGCGGGTCGGATCGCCGAGCAGGACGACAGCCGACAAGAGGCGGGCGGCGTCGGGCACCAGCGCCGGATCGGCCAACGTGCGGCGAACCACGTCCGCGCCCTGGCTGAGCCCGATGATCACCAGGCGCCGGGCCGGGTCATGGGCGGCGAGGCGACCGAGCGTTGTGGCCAGCGCGTCGGCGCCGGCTCGGCAGCTGCGCCTGTAACTGAACGGGTTGGCCGGGTACTCGAGTCCCAGAGGGGCGAGGTCCCACCCGCCCGCCAGACCCTCGGCGATTCGCTCGGCAACGGCAGCCACGGTGGGGCCCATCCCTGCCTCGCTGGGCCGGGAGCGCTCCAAGCTCCCGCGCACCCCGACGATCGCGGCGCTCCTCGTCGCTGGACCGGCTGTCGGTGGGCCAGCATCGGCCGGCGGAACCACCGGCCGGCCAGTTCGCCTCATGGGGATCGAGCATGAGCGGAGCGGCGTCCGGCTCAAATACGTATTTACGCGTATTCGCGCCGTGGGGCGGCATGCGCTTGTACGCGTATGCCGCGGTCGGGACTAGTCCCGGTGGCCCGGATCGGGGATCAAACCCTGCTCGAACGCATAGCGGGTGAGCTCGGCGCGACGGCGCTGGCCGGTCTTGGTCCGGATGTGGTCGAGGTGGGCGCGGACGGTACCGAGGCTGATGAACAACGCGTCGGCGACGTCCTGGTCGCGCTCGCCGGCGGCCACCAGGGCCAGTACCTCCTGCTCCCTCGCGCTCAGCTGGAGCCGTTCGCCGCCCTGGTCACGACTGGCGTCGAGCAGGTACGCGGCCAACCGGGGTGACACGTAACTGCCGGTCGGCGAGGCCAGTACCGCCTCGATGGCTTCGACGATCTCGGGGATCTCGGCGTGCTTGGCGACGTACCCACGGGCGCCGGCGGCCAGGGTGCCGAGCACGGCCTCGCGGCCGATGTTGCCCGACACCATCAACACCGCTGACCCCCGCTCGATGATCTGGCGGATGGCGGCGGGACCGTGGAGCCCGGGCAGGTGGTAGTCCAGCAGCACCACCGTGGCCGCTCGAGCCTGATCGAGATACGCCTCGACGCTGTCGAACGCGCCCACCATCTCCCATCGGCGCTTGGTGACGACCACCGACGCCAGCCCGTCCCGGTAGATCGGATGGTCGTCGATCACCGCCAGCGATATGGCGGTCACGGGCCCGGAACCCACATCGTCAGCCGACACCCCCGGCCGGGCACCGACCACACCGAGGCGCGGCCGCCCACCTCCGCCAGCCGGGCATGAACCGATTGGCTGAGCCCGAACCCGGGCCCGGTGCTGTCGGCGTCGAAGCCGACGCCGTGATCGCGCACGGTCACTCGCACGCCGCCCTCGGCGCCGTCGGCTCGCACGACCGCGCAGTTCGTCTCAGCGTGCTTGGCCACATTGCGCAGCGCCTCGCGGGTGGCGTCGGCCAGCGCGTGGACCACGGCGGGTTGGAGATCGGGGATCGAGCCGATCGAGTGCTCGACCTCCACACCGAGCCCGGCCGCCTCCGCGGCAAGGTCGGACAACGCCTGGTCGAGGTCGGAGTCGGGCTCGATGCCGGCGAGCGCGCGCCGGAGGCGGTTCGCCTCCTGGCGGGCGCGGGCCTGCGCGCCGGCCGGCTCACCGACCAACCCGTTCGCAATGGCCTCCAGCGTCTGCAGCGCGGAGTCGTGCAGCAGGCGGTGCTGCCGGTTCCTCTCGGTTTCGATGGCCAGCCGCTCGGCGCGGGCCGCCGACTCGGCGCGAGTGGCGTCCAGCACCGACCCCTCGCGTCGGCCCCGGTCGATGACCGCCCGGCCCACCGCGTGGAAGCCGCCATAACTAAGTGCGTTGGTGAGCGCGGTCGTGGCGTGGCCCGACCCTGCGCCGCGGCGCAGCGTGGTGGCCAGGTACGCACCCGAGAGCACGGCAGCGTCGGCGAACCCCTCGGCCCGCCCGACGCTGATCGTCAATCCGACGGCCGCCCCGACGTTGAGCGGCATCATCCAATTGAGTGAAGTGGTGCGGTCCTCGACGGCGGTGGCCGCCGCCAGCGCCACGAGGCCGGCGGTGCCCGTCAACGTGTCCACGCGGGCCGAGAGCGGGTCGAGGGTGTGCGTGGCCGCCGCCCTCCGCACCAGCCAGAACGACTCTGCCGCGGTGACGCCGAGGACCGCCGCGGCCAGCCGCGGACGGCGGTAGGTCGACCACCCTGACGCCACGCACACCGCGCCCTGGACCAGGTGCACGACGCGGATGGCGAGGAACGCGGCCAACAGCCCGTTCTCGATCACGGGCGCGGTGGACTGGTCCCCTGCTTCCTCCAACCCCTCGCCCATACAGCTAAGGCTAACGGTGCCGTCGGATCCGGGCCCGGGTTGCTAGGCGTCGGAGGCGCGAGGCTGCTCCCAGGCTTCGGCCGCGCGGTAGTCGAGGTCGGCGATGCGGTGGAGTGGAAGCCGGTCTGTGTCTCGATGACTTGGCCCGGCGCTGTTGCGTTGACGGCAGCACCGTCGGTCTCGGCGAGGCTTTCGGGATGAAGCCCGCGGCGATCGACGAACTCGCGCGAGCGCTCTGATCCTCGGGCGGCTCGGCGTTGCCGCGCCCGCGATCGACGAACGCAACAGTGCCAAGAGGAGTCCCCCCCGGGCGGCGGGGACTCGCGACAACGCCGGCCGTGGTCTGGCTCTCTCGACCAATGGGTATCTGCACGCCGGTTGCAGCCTTCGCGCGGCCGCACCGATAGCTGCCGGTCCACGAATGGGGGGAGCGACGATGGGGATCACGCGGACAAGGGTGCTCGTGCGATTGCGCGTCCTGGCGATGGTCGCGGCGAGCCTGCTCGTGATCGGCTGGCCGACCGAGCCCGCTGCTTCGGCGGCGCCAGCGTGGACGGCGACAGGGAGCGCCAAACAGGTCTACGTCACGGGCCTCGCCCCGTCGGCCCGGGTATCGCTCATCAGCCCCGGAGGGCAGACCCTCGCGACGAGGCCGGCGACGGCACAAGGCGGTGTGCTGTTCCGTGACGTTGCGCCCGGGAGCGGCTACCGGGTGCGCAACGCCTCCGATGGCCTGAAGTCCGGACCCGTCACCGTCCGCACGGAGCAGGCCGTGCCGTGGAACCCGAGCACCTACGACCAGTCGATCCCGTCGAGCGGCTACTCCTACCTCACCACCCGCGACGGCACGAAGCTCGCCATCAACGTGCACCTGCCGACGAGCCCGGCAGGACTGGGCATCCCCGGGCTTCCCCCCGGCCTTCCGGAGCCCACGGCGCCCTACCCGACGCTCATCGAGTACTCGGGCTACGGCTACGCCGACCCGGCCGGCCCGCAGAGCGGCATCGCCGTCCTCGCCAACCTCATGGGGTTCGCGGTGGTCGATGTGAACATGCGCGGCACCGGTTGCTCGGGGGGCGCGTTCGACTTCTTCGAGCCGCTCCAAAGCCTCGACGGCTACGACGTCATCGAGACGATCGCAAGGCAACCATGGGTGAAGAACGGCAAGGTCGGGATGATGGGCATCTCCTACGGCGGGATCAGCC
>JAODBM010000136.1 GCA_025463985.1 Acidimicrobiales bacterium | reverse complement strand
CGCCGAACGAGCAGCGCGCCCGTGCCCGCCGGGCCGCCGAGCTTGTGGCCGCTGACCGACAGCAGGTCGGCGCCCAGCTCGTCGAACCGGATCGGCACGCGGCCCGCGGCCTGCGCGGCGTCGACGTGCACGAGCACGCCCCGCTCGCGGCAGGCGGCCACGACCTCGGCGACCGGCTGCACGGTGCCCACCTCGTGGTTGCCCCACTGCACGTGCACGAGCGCCGTGTCGGGTCGGATGGCGGCGACGACGTCGTCGACCGCGACCCGGCCCACGCGGTCGACGGGCACCACCGTCACCGCGCCAGCGTGCGCGGCCGCCTCTCGCACCGCCGAATGCTCGACCGCCGGCACCACCTGGTGGCCGCTGCGCTCGGCCGCGCCCCAGACCGCGGTGCTGATGGCCTCGGTCGCCCCGCTCGTGAACACGACCTCACGCGACCGCGCCCCGAGCAGGCCAGCCACCTGCTCGCGGGCCACCTCCAGCGCGACCCGCGCCGCCAGCCCCTCCGCGTGGATCCGCCCCGGGTCACCGGCCCCGGCGTCGAGCCGCTCGACGAGCGCGGCGCGCGCCTCAGGCCGCAGCGGCGTGGTCGACGCGTGGTCCAGGTAGGCGCGGTCCATCGCGCCGGAGGCTACCGAGGGCGCCGGTCGCCGAGACGGTGGACCGCGTGGCCGGCGGCCGCACCCGGGTCAGGTGTCGATGGCGGTGACGCAGACCTTGTCGCCCATCGGCACCGAGGACTGCGTGGCCGGGGCGGTGTCGCCGTAGAGCACCTCGAGCATCCCCCGCACCATGCCTCGGTCGACGGCGCAGATCACCGGGTGCTCGATGGCGGTCTCGCCGAACGGGCAGTGCTCGCTCACGATCGTGAGCTCGCCGCCGGTCTTCTCGGCGCGGGCCGCGAACCCGTGGGCGGTGAGGCCGTCGGCCACCGCGTGGAGCGCGGCGCGGAACGAGCGCTGCCCGTCGAGCGATGGGCCCATCGCCGTGGCCATCACGCGGCCGTACTCGACGCCGACCTCCTCGGCCATGGCCTGCGCCTGCTCGTAGGGGAGCAGGGCCAGCGCCCGCCCGAGCAGCGTGAGCAGTACGTCGTCATGGCGCACGGGCACCGAGAGCGCGACCCGCTCGCCGCTGGCTTGATAGCGCTTGGACGGTCGCCCCGCGCCCGTGCCGCCCCGCACCACGCTCACCTCGAGGTAGCCACCGCCCGACAGCTTGTCGAGGTGGTGGCGGGCCACGTTGGGGTGGAGGTCGAAGCGCTCGGCCACCTCGGCGGCGGTGACGCCGGGCGGGCACTCGTGGGCGAACAGGTAGATCTCGCGCCGGGTGGGGTCGCCGAAAGCGGACGTGATGGCGGTGACCGCCGAGGAGAAGTCGGTGGCCGACAGCCCGTCGCCCGGGGCGGGCACCGCACGCTCTCTTGGAGGACCCTGGGTCACGACCGGTATTCTACCTACGGAGATAGGAGAAATTCTGTCCCAGGTCGTCCGCGGCGCCTCAGGGCGTCGCTCGTGCTCACCCTCCCGAGGAGCGTCGTGCCCAGCGAAGCCGAGATCATCGAGGCCCTGCGTCCGGTCCAAGACCCCGAGCTGCATCGCAGCATCGTCGACCTCGGCATGGTCCGCGGCGCCACGCTCGAAGGCGGCGTGGCCACCGTGCTCGTTGCCCTCACCACCCCGGGCTGCCCGCTCAAGAACGAGATCCAGACCCGCGTGCGCAGTGCCCTGGCCACCACCGTGGGCATCGACTCGGTGCAGATCGAGTTCACGTCGATGAGCCCTGAGGAGCTGGCCGAGCTGCGCCAGACCTTGAACGGCAACCCGGCGGCCACGGCCGGCACCAACCAGGCCCACGGCCATGCCGAGGGGCGCGCCATCCCGTTCGCCGATCCGTCCTCGACCACCCGCGTGCTGCTCATCGCCTCCGGCAAGGGCGGCGTCGGCAAGTCCTCGGTCACCACCAACCTCGCCATTGCGCTCGCGCAGCGCGGCAAGAGCGTCGCCATCGTCGACGCCGACGTCTGGGGCTTCTCGATCCCGCGCATGCTCGGCGTGAACCGGCCGCCCGTGCTGATCGACTCGATGCTGGTGCCGCCCGACGCCCACGGCGTGCGCTGCATCTCCATGGGCTTCTTCGCCGACGAGGACCAGGCCGTCATCTGGCGTGGCCCGATGCTGCACAAGGCCATCGAGCAGTTCCTGACCGACGTCTTCTGGGACGACCCCGACTACCTCCTCGTCGACCTCCCCCCGGGCACCGGTGACATCTCGATCTCCTTGGCCCAGTTCCTCCCGCGCGCCGAGGTCTACGTGGTCACCACCCCGCAGCCCGCGGCCCAGCGGGTCGCGCAGCGGGCCGCCGCTATGGCCGACAAGGTCAACCTCCAGGTGAAGGGCGTCATCGAGAACATGGCCTGGTTCACCGGCGACGACGGCAAGCGCTACGAGATCTTCGGCGCGGGCGGCGGGCAAGACCTCGCGGAGCGCATCGAGGTGCCGCTGCTCGGCCAGATCCCGCTCGTCCCGCTCATGCGCGAGGGCGGCGACACCGGTCATCCGATCGTGGTCGAAGACCCGTCCAGCGAAGCGGCCCAGGTCTTCACGTCGATGGCCGAGCGCATCGACGTCGAGCTGGCCCCCACCCGCCGCTACCGCAAAGAGCTCAAGCTCATCTGAGCTGCGGCGGCCTCACGACCCCGGTCGAGGCGGGCGAGTGCGGCGGTCGTTCCGCAGGGCGGCCGTCCAGCCCGTGGGCCGGCGCCGTACCCTTGCGGTATGGCTGTGCAGGGCGAAGCCGAGGGGGACCGGGTCGAGCAGGTCGAGGGCCGTGACGGCACGCCCGTCGGTCGGCGGGCCGTGCTCGGCATGGTCGGGCTCGGCGCGATCGGCGTGGTCATCGGGGCGAAGGTGCAGTCCGGTGTCGCTCGCGCGTTGCGGCCGCTCACGCTCAACGACCGCACCGGGCTCGCCAGCCTGCTCCCGGGATCCGGCACCTTCCGCATCTACTCCGTCACCGGGTCGCTGCCGAGCCGCAGCACGAGCCAGTGGAAGCTGCGCCTCGACGGCCTGGTCGACACCCCGCTCGACTTGAACTACCAGCAGCTCCGGGCGCTGGCGCCCACGCACCTGACCAAGGACTTCCAGTGCGTGACCGGGTGGCGGGTCAGCAAGGTGGCGTGGACGGGCGTGAAGCTTGCCGACCTGCTCGACAAGGCTGGCGTCCGCGCAGGTGCGACCCACCTGCGCCTCTACTCCTTCGACGGCGCCTACACCGAGTCGCTCACGCTCGCCCAGGCCCGGCGCGACGACGTGCTCGTGGCCTACGAGATGCTCGGCAAGCCCGTGACCCATGAGCACGGCGGTCCGGTGCGGCTCTACGTCGCGCCCATGTACGGCTACAAGTCGCTCAAGTGGCTCGAGCGCATCGAGGTCGTCAACACGCTGGTGCCCGGCTATTGGGAGGACCTCGGGTACGACGTCGACGCGTTCATCGGCCAGTCCAACGGCCGCTCCGACACGCCGGTCTCCTGATGGCGGCCACCACCTCGGCCCGCGGCCCTCGCGGCTCGGTCGAGCTTGGGGCCGCCCCGGTCAGCGCCGCCACCGTAGACACGCAGGTGGGCGACCGGCTCGTGCGCTTCGACCGGGTCGAACGCACCTTGCACTGGGCCAACGCCGTGCTGCTGCTGTCCTGCCTGGTCACCGGCGCGGCCATGTACGTGCCCGCCCTCTCCGGGTTGGTCGGACGGCGCCGGACGGTCGAGAACATCCACGTGATCTCGGGCCTCGCCCTGCCCGTGCCGTTCGTCGCCGTGCTGCTCGGTCGCTGGCGCCGCGGCTTCGTGCGCGACGCCAAGCGCCTCGGTCGCTTCCTCGACGACGACTGGCGCTGGTTGCGGCGCCGTCCCCGACGTTCGGGGCGCCTGCGGATCGGCAAGTTCAACGCCGGCCAGAAGGTCAACGCCGTGCTGGTGGCCGGCCTGCTGCCGGTGATGCTGCTCTCCGGTGCCGTCATGCAGTGGAACCAGCGGTTCTCCGACGCCTGGCGGACCGGCGCCACGTTCGTCCACGACTGGGGCTTCCTCGCCCTCTTCGTGCTGACCGTGGCCCATATCGCCAAAGCGCTGGCCGAACCGGTCCTCCTGCGCTCGATGGTGCGGGGCTGGGTGTCGGTGTCGTGGGCCGCCCACCACCGCCCCCGCTGGCACGACGAGGTGGTCGGCGACGACCCGGCCTCGGAGGTGGGCGCGCCCGCTGACGGCGCGTAAGGTCACAGGGCTCGGATCGCACCGACCGACGAGCGAGGCCCGCGGTCGCGCTTGACAGCGCGGGAGCGACGCCCGGCGCAGCCGGGCTTGGAGCGGAACGCAAAAGGAGTGCACGTGGACGTCCACATCGGGGTCACCTACAGCCCAAAGGAGCTCGACATCGAGCTTCCGGACGGGGCTGACACCGAGCAGCTCAAGTCCGACGTCGTCGCGGCGATGACCAGCGGCGGCATGCTCTGGCTCACCGACCGCAAGGGCCGCCAGGTGGGCGTGCCGGTCGAGAAGGTCGCGTACGTCGAGATCGGCAGCCCGGACACGGACCGCCGCATCGGCTTCGGGGGCTAGCCGCCCGCCGCCCCGCCAGGCCATGACCTCTCTCCTCGACCGCCAGCTGCTCTTCGTCACCGGCAAGGGTGGCGTCGGCAAGACCGCCATCGCCGCCGGCCTCGCCCTGCTCGCGGCCGAGCAGGGCATGCGCACGCTCGTGTGCGAGGTGGACGCCAAGGGCAACCTGGCGGACTTCTTCGAGACCGGCCCCACCGCGTTCAAGCCCCGCCAGCTCCAGCGCGACCTCTGGGCGATGTCGATGGACACCGAGGAGTCGCTGAAGGAGTACCTCAGCCTCCAGCTCAAGCTGCCGCTCCTCTCGCGCATCGGCCCGCTGGCGCGCACGTTCGAGTTCGTCGCGAACGCCGCGCCGGGGGTCAAGGAGATCCTCACGGTCGGCAAGCTGGCCTGGGAGGTGCGCGAGCGGCACTACGACCTGGTCGTCGTCGATGCCGTGGCCAGCGGGCACGTGATCGGCCAGCTCACCGCGCCGGAGAGCATCAACGAGCTCGTGCAGGTCGGCCTCGTGCGCAACCAGACGCAGTGGATGGCCGACATCCTCAACGATCCGCGCCGCACGGGCGTCGTGATCGTCTCCGCGCCCGAGGAGATGCCCGTCAACGAGACGATCGAGCTCGCCGACCGGCTCGAGCGGGAGACGCGCATCGACCTCGCCGCGGTGGTCGTGAACCGGGTGCTGCCCGAGCTGTTCAGCGGCGGCGAAGAAGACCTGTTCGAGTCCCTGCGCGAGCCGGGCCCCCTCGCGCAGGTCTCCAAGCACGCGGGTGGCGACGTCGAGCCGGTCTTCGACGCGGCCGAGCTGGCGGTCAAGCTGCGCCGCAGCCGGGCTGTGCACCTCGCCACCCTGCGCGAGAACCTGCCCCCCGACCTGCCGATGCTCTACGTCCCGTACCTGTTCACGCGCACCCACGGCATGCGGGCCACCCGGCAGGTCGCCGAGCACCTCGCGGAAGAGCTGGGCCTGTGATGGCGGCGCGCAAGGCGACGAACGACGGCGACGACGACAAGGCCCGCAACCTCGAGCAGCTGCTCGCCACGAAGGAGATCGTGATCTCCTGCGGGTCGGGCGGCGTCGGCAAGACCACCACGGCGGCCGCCGCCGCGGCGATGGCCGCCACGCACCTCGGCGGCAAGGTGCTCGTGCTCACGGTCGATCCGGCGCGCCGGCTGGCCAACGCCCTCGGCCTCGAGCAGTTCGGCAACACCGAGACCCGCATCCCGAGCGCGGCCTTTGCCGCCTGCGGCATCGAGCCCCGCGGTGAGCTGTGGGCCGCCATGCTCGACACCAAGCAGTCCTGGGACGACCTGGTGCGCCGCCACGCGCCCGACCCCAAGACCCGCGACGCGATCCTCAGCAACAAGCTGTACCAGAACATCTCGGGCCGCTTCGTCCAGAGCCACGACTACATCGCGATGGAGCGGCTCTACGAGATCCATACCGCCGGCAACTACGACCTGATCGTCGTGGACACCCCGCCGACCCGCAACGCGATCGACTTCCTCGAAGCCCCGGGTCGCATGGCGGACTTCTTCAGCAGCCGCCTGCTGCGCTGGCTCACCGCCCCCGCGAAGTCGCGGGTCATGAACTTCGCCTCCAAGCCCTTCTACACGGTGGCGGACCGCGTCCTCGGCACCCAGTTCCTGCAGGACATCGCCGAGTTCTTCGGCCTCTTCCAGCAGATGGCGCCCGGCTTCGTCGAGCGGGCCGAGGCCGTCACCCGCGTCCTGTCGGACCGACGCACGACGTTCGTGGTCGTGAGCACCCTCGAGTCCGCGCCGCTGCGGGAGGCCGAGTACTTCATCGAGGCGCTCGACCAGCGCAAGCTCCACCTCGGCGCCCTCGTGCTCAACAAGGTGCTGCCCGCCTACCTCCGCCGCACGGCGACCACCCCGGTCGCCCGCGCCCTGTGCGAGAACGGCGACCAGATCGCGGCCAAGCTCCCGGGCTTCGACGACCGCGCCGCGGTCGCCCGGGTCCTGCACACCGTCGGCGAGAGCTTCCTCAACTACCAGGTGGTGGCCAAGCGCGAGGCTGAGCAGCGCGCCGAGCTGGCCCGCAACCCCGATGTCGTGGCCACCGTGCCCTTCTTCGACTCCGACATCCACGACCTCGCCGGGCTGATGCGCCTCGGCGAGCAGATCTGGCGGTAGCCCTCAGGTGGACGAGGCCGGCGGCGAGGGCAGCGCGTAGGTCACCGTGCTCGCGGCCACGAGCTGGTCGGCATCCTGCGAGTGGATGCGCACCGCCACCACCGCCTGGCGGCGTCCGAGCTTGAGGATCTCCCCCGAGGCGCGCAGCCCGGCGGGCGGCGGCTTGCGCAGGAAGTCGATGTCGAGGTGGCTGGTGACGGTGAGGAACTCCGGGCCGATGCGGGCCACGACCGCCACGTAGGCGGTGGTGTCGGCCAGGGCCATGAGCGTCGGGCCGGACAGCGTCCCGCCCGGCCGCAGCTGATGGGCGCCGTACGGCAGCGTGACCTCGACCCCGTCCTCGTCGGACCGCGTCACCGTGGCCGGTGGCGGCGCGTCGGGGAACGCGGCACGCAGGAAGTCGTCGAGCTCGGCGGGGGACATGACGGCCATCCCGGGACAGTACGGGCTCGGCCGTCCGTGGCGGTTCGTGACGACCCGACCCCTACGATGCCCCGGTGGCCTCCCTCGCCGAGATCGTGCGGTCGCGCACCCACCTGAAGCTCGCGCACATCGCTCACCTGCAGCGCCTGGTGGCCTCCTGGAACCTGCTCGCCGACTTCTGCTTCTCGGACCTGCTCCTCTTCGTGCCGGTCGACGGTCCGGGCGACGACGGGTTCGTCGTCGTCGGCCACGTGCGACCGAGCACCAGCCAGACGCTCTATCGCCACGACCTGCTCGGCGAGCGGACGAACGCGGCCGAGCGCCCGCTCGTGTCGAGCTCGATGCGGCTGGGGTCGATCATCGAGGGCGAGATCACCGTCAACGTGATCCGCGAGCGGGTGCGGGTCGTGTGCATCCCGGTCCGGTGGCAGGGCGAGACCATCGCCGTGCTGTCACGCGAGTCGACGCCGTCCGTCGGCCGCTCGCCCGGCGAGCTCGAGCGCATCTACGTCGACATCTTCAACCGCTTCGCCCGCATGATCGCCACCGGCGACTTCCCGTTCACCGTGGAAGACAGCGACGCCAAGGAGTCGCCGCGCGTCGGTGACGGCGTGGTCGTGCTCGATCGCGCTGCCTGCGTCGAGTACGCCTCGCCGAACGCGGTCTCCGCCCTCCACCGCATGGGCGTCCACGCCAACGCCGAGGGCATGCGGCTCGGCGAGATCGGCCTCGAGGACGAGCTGGTGCGCGACGCGTTCGCCATCGCCAAGCCGGTGACCCAAGAGCTCGAGCGGGGCGAGGTCATCGTGCTGGTCCGCTGCATCCCGATGCTCGACGCGCAGGGCGTCTCGGGCGCCGTGGTGCTGTTCCGCGACATCACCGAGGTGCGGCGCCGGGACCGGCTGCTGCTCTCGAAGGACGCGACGATCCGCGAGATCCATCACCGGGTGAAGAACAACCTGCAAACCATCTCGTCGCTGCTGCGGCTGCAGGCCCGCCGGACGTCCACGGAAGAGGCCAAGGAGGCCATCGCCGAGTCGGTCCGCCGCATCTCGTCGATCGCGCTGGTGCACGAGACGCTGTCGCGCGAGGCCGGCGAGGACGTGCCGTTCATCGAGATCCTGCGCCCGCTGGTGCGCATGGTCGAAGAGGCGGTCTCCTCACCGGACCGCGAGCTGCGCTTCGCGGTGGACGGCGATGCCGGCACGCTGCCCGCAGCGATCGTCACGCCGATGGCCGTCGTGCTCACCGAGCTGCTCCAGAACGCGGTCGACCACGCCTTCCCCGAGGGTCGGGACCGCGACGCCGACGAGAACCTCGTCCGCATCGAGCTGGTCAACGACGGCAGCGAGCTCATCGTGCGGGTGGTCGACAACGGGGTGGGGCTGCCCGAAGGGTTCAGCGTCGACCGGGTGAACGGCCTCGGCCTCACGATCGTCCGGGCGCTCGTCACCTCGGACCTGCGGGGCACGATCGACATGTTCGAGCCTCCCGACGGGACTGCCGGCACGGTGGTCGAGCTGCGCGTGCTGCTCGACTGATGGATGACGCCCCCCGCACCGCAGCGCACCTGGCGCCAGACGCGCAACGACCTCCCGGTCGGGAGGTCGTGAGGCGAGCGCGGTGGCGGTGGTCGGGTCAGGCCGAGCGACGCTGCCGAGCGACGTACTGCTTGCGGAGCTTGCGGCGCTCGTCCTCCGAGGTGCCACCCCAGATGCCCGAGTCCTGGTTGGTGGCCAGGGCGAACTCGAGGCAGGCGGCCTGGGAGGCGCACTGGCGGCAGACGGCCTTGGCGTTCTCGATCTGCTCGATGGCCGGGCCGGTGGTGCCGACCGGGAAGAACAGGTCGGGATCGGTGTCACGGCAGGCAGCATCACGGCGCCACTCGTCGGATGCGAGGGTGAGCGACAACAGATGGGCCGAGCTCAGGGCCACGGTGCCTCCAGGCAATAGGAGTCACGGCAGAGATCGTGACTTTCTTCACATGCCGTTCCACCCAATACGCGATGGTGTGGACAGCGGGAACGGGGACAACCGTAACGGGGGGTGCTCACTGTTGCAAGCACTTTTTCTCGCAAATTTCTCGGAGGGTTCATGGTGAAGGTCATCGCGCACCGAGGCGCGTCCGCGGCGGCGCCCGAGAACACGGTGGAGGCCTTCACGCTGGCCCGCCGCCTCGGCGCCGATTGGGTCGAGCTGGACGCACGGCGCACCGGCGACGGCGTGATCGTGGTGCACCACGACGCGCACCTGCCCGATGGCCGGGCCATCGTCGATCTGCCCCGCGCCGACCTCCCGTCCTCGCTGTGCGAGCTGACCGACGCCCTCGATGCGTGTGCCGGCATGGGCGTCAACATCGAGATCAAGAACGTGCCGGCCGACCCCGACTACGACCCCGCCGAGTCGGTGGCCCAGGCCGTGGTCGCCGAGGTCGCCCGCCGCGACGCCCGCGCCGAGGTCCTCGTGTCGTCCTTCAGCCGCGCCACCATCGATCGGGTCGTCGAGCTCGACGACGCCATCCCCACCGCCTACCTGTACTTCGCGGCGCCCGACCGCGCCGTCGAGCTGGCCGAGCAGATCCGGGGCGCTGGTCACGAGGCGCTGCACCCGTGGGACCACCTGGTCGACCGGACCCTCGTGGATGCGGGACACGCCGCAGGTCTCGACGTCAACGTGTGGACCGTCGACGACCCGGACCGGATGCAGGTGCTGCTCGACCTCGGGGTCGACGGGATCTGCACCAACGTCCCCGACGTGGCTCGGCGCATCGTCGACGCACACGCCGGCTGACCGGCGCGGCGCCCGCGCCTGCGCACGACCGCGCTCAGGCGGGGGAGTCCGCCGGGAGCACGAGATCGAGGACGGCGGGCTCGTGGCGCAGCTCGAGCCGCGTGACCTGGCCGATGAAGTCGCCGTCCACTTGATAGGGGAACGGCCGATCCGACGCCACGACGAGCTTGGTCGCGTCGACGCGGTAGTCGACCGACGGGTCCTTGGCGACGTGGCCACCCCCGCGCAGCGCCCGGCCGGCGAGGCCGATGATGCGGGTGAAGCGCATCGAGCGGATCGTGATCATCACGAGGCCCCGGTCGAGCCCGGCCTCCGGCGCGATGTCGAGGGGCCGGTTGCCGAGGAAGGTGTAGGGGTTCGTGTTGCAGCAGATGCCGAAGTAGCCGTCGGCCACCTCGTGGCCGTCGGGATAGCTGACCGAGAAGCGGGGCCGGTCCTTGTCGTAGTGGCGGAACCAGGTGGCGAACGCGGCGTAGACGAACAAGGGGTGACCGGCCCAGCGCTTGAGCGACCCGCGCCGCTCGACCTGCTCCACCACCGCGGCGTCATAGCCGATGCCGACGTGGAAGCAGAAGTAGCGGCCGTTGACCGAGCCGAGGCCGACGCGGCGGATCGAGCCGGCGTCGAGGGCCTCGAGCAGCGCGCCGGTGCACTCGATCGGGTCGTTCGGCAGGCCGAGCGTGCGGGCGAAGACGTTGGTCGACCCGCCGGGCAGGACCGCCAGCGCGGTGTCGCTGCCGGCCAGGCCGTTGGCGACCTCGTTGACGGTGCCGTCCCCGCCCAGCGCGACCACCACGTCGGCGCCGTCGCTGGCCGCGCCGCGCGCGAGGCGGATGGCGTTGCCGCGCCGGCTGGTCTCCGCGAGCGTCACGTCGTGGTCGCCGGAGAGCGCCTTGCGGATGACCACCCGCGACCGGGCGGTGACCGACGAGGAGAACGGGTTCACCACCAGGAGGACCTTCACGTGGCGGCCGACGGTAATGCAACCCACGGGCCGCTCCACCCCCCGTAGGTACGTTTTGTCGTCGGTCTGTCGCTTGCGTCAGACTCCCGGACCATGAACGTGGTCGTCTGTGTCAAGCAGATCCCGGATCCCGCCGACCCCGGCGCGCTGAACCCGGATCACTCCCTCAAGCGCGATGGCAAGCTCATC
>JAODBM010000127.1 GCA_025463985.1 Acidimicrobiales bacterium | reverse complement strand
CCTTACAAGGTCGCCTCGTTCGACCTGGCGGCGCGTCGGCGTAGGGTGCCGCCCCATGGGGATCGACCGGATCGGGTTCACGTTCGCCAGCTTGATGGGCCTCGGCCCCCAGGTCGCCGTCCAGACGGCGCAGCGAGCCGAGCAGCTCGGCTACCGCTCGTTCTGGACGGCGGAGACGACCGGGCCCGAGGCGTTCTCGGTGCTCGCCGCGGCCGGCGCGGCCGCCCCCGGGCTCGACCTCGGCACCGGCGTGCTGGCACTGCAGCTGCGCACGCCCATGGTGGTCGCGATGGGAGCGGCGACGCTGCAGGCCCTGCACCCCGACCGGGACGTGCTCATCGGCATCGGCATCTCGTCGCCGGTGGTGACGCAGCGCTGGCACGGCGTCGACTACGGCGACCGGCCGCTGGAGCGGGTGAGGGAGTACGTCGCGCTCGTCCACGCCTGCCTCAGCGGTGAGCGGGTCGACTTCGCCGGCGACTTCTACCAGGTCACGGGGTTCCGGCTCGGCGTGCGGCTCGGTGAGCGCAAGCCGAAGGTGGTGATCGGGGCGCTGAACCCCAAGATGCTCCGGCTCGCCGGCGAGGTCGCCGACGGCGTGCTGCTCAACTACCTCCCGGCGTCGCACGTGGCGTGGTCGGTCGAGCAGGTGCGGGCCGGCGGCGACGCCACCATCTACGCCTACGTGCACGCCGGGGTCAGCGAACGCGAGCACGGCGTCGACCTGGCCCGGCGCGACCTGTTCTCCTACGCGGTGGTCGACTCCTATGCCCGCAACTTCGAGCGGGCCGGGTTCGGCGACGAGGTGGCGGAGATCCGTGAGCGGCACGCGGCGGGCGACCGTGAGGCCGCGCTGGCGGCGGTGAGCGACCGCATGGTCGACGCCATCGACGTCATCGGCGACGCCACGACCGTGCGCGCCACCGTCGGCGCCTACGCCGCGGCGGGCGTGGACGTCCCGGTGCTGATGCCGCTGCCTTGGGGGCCGGACCGCCAGCAGGTCATCGAGGACACGATGGTGGCCGCGGTCTCCTGACGCCCGCCGCTGTCACAGGCCGTGGGTAACGTGCCGGCCATGGAGCTGAAGGATCGGGTCGTGGTGGTCACAGGAGCGGCGAAGGGCATCGGCTTCGCCCTCGCGGAGCGGTTCGTCGCGGAGGGGGCGCGGGGCGTGGCCCTGGTCGACCTCGTGGCGGCGGACGTCGAGGCGGCCGCCGACCGGCTCGGCCCGGCCGCGCTGGGTCTGGCGGCCGACGTCAGCGATGAGGCCGCGGTGGCGGACGTCGTCGCGCGGGCCAGCGAGGCGCTCGGTCCCATCGACCTGTTCGCGTCCAACGCCGGCATCGGCACCGGCGCCGGCATCGAGGCCAGCAACGAGGCGTGGCAGCAGATCTGGGACGTGAACGTGATGGCGCACGTCTACGCGGCCCGCGCCGTGCTCCCGTCCATGCTCGAGCGGGGCGAGGGCTACCTCCTCAACACCGCGTCGGCCGCCGGCCTCCTCTCGCAGATCGACGACGCGCCGTACTCGGTCACCAAGCACGCCGCGGTGGCGCTCGCCGAGTGGCTGGCCATCACCTACGGCGACCAGGGCATCACGGTGTCGTGCCTGTGTCCGCAGGGCGTCCGCACCGACATGCTCATGGGCGCTGAGGGCACGACCGGAGCCGACACGGTGATCGCACAGGGCGTGATCGAGCCCGAGGACGTGGCCGCTGCGGTCGTCGCCGGCCTGGCCGACGGCCGCTTCTTGATCCTGCCGCACCCCGAGGTGGCCACCTATCTCCAGCGCAAGGCCACCGACCCCGATCGCTGGCTCGCCGGCATGCGCCGGCTCCAGCAGCGCATCATCGCCTCCCAGTGAGCCTTGCCGACCTCGGCCTCGACATCGGCGAGCTGGTCCGCTTCCGCCGTCCGACCGACCGACGCTGGCGCGACGGCGTCGTGATCCGCCTCGAGCGCGACGGTTCCATCGGTCTGCGCGACGAACGCAGCCGGGCCCGAGCGATCCCGATCGACCAGATCGAGGTGCGTCGTGCTGGTCCCCGCGGCGGCGAGGTCTGGCTCCCCCTCGCCGAGGTCGCAGCCCGCGACCAGCAGCTCGGCCTGTTCTGACGTGGCCCGTCGGCCTCCCGCCGAACGTCGCGACCGCGCGCCCATCCCTGCGGTCGACGTCCCCAGCGCGCTCGCCGCGCTCCACGGCGGCCTGCCGGTTGGCGAGCAGCTGCGCGTGCGGCTCGTCCACGGCACCGGCACCTGGGCCACCAGCGCCGGGCTCGTCGCCGACCGGCCGTTCACCTGTGCCTCGACGGAGGCCCTCGTCGATCTGCTGATCGGCGGCGGGTTCTCGGTCGACGAGGGCTCGCCCGCGACCCCCGTCGCCGACAGCACCGCCGCCGTTGCCATCACCGCCACCCGCGAGCGCAGCCTGCCCAACCACGTCGGGCCGGGCATGCGGATGCTGTGCTGCGGGCTCAACCCCTCGCTCCGGGCCGCCGATGCCGGCGTGGGCTACGTCACGCCGGGCAACCGGTTCTGGCCGGCACTGCTCGCCACGGGCCTGGCCACGGTCGACCGCGACCCCCGCGACCTGCTGGCCCGCCACGGCATCGGCATGACCGATCTCGTGAAGCGGGCCACGCCCCGAGCCGCCGAGCTGGCGGTCGCCGAATACCGGGCCGGTGGCGAGCGCCTCGCTCGCCTCTGCGCGTGGCTGCAACCGGGCGCGCTGTGCGTCGTCGGCCTGGTCGGCTGGCGCGCGGCCGTCGACCGGCACGCCCTCGTGGGTTGGCAGCCCGAACGGCTCGGCGGCGTCCCCGTGTACGTGATGCCGTCCACCAGCGGCCTCAACGCCCGCGTCTCGCTCGCCGCGCTGACCGACCACCTGCGCGCCGCCGCCGAGGGCGCCCCGGCCTGAGGGACCCGCCTGTGGCGGGCGCGCTCCGGCCGCGCCAGCCGCGCGAACCGGTCAGTTCGGGCAATGCCGTCAACCGCGGGGGTCGTTGCTGCGATGCTGGTGGCATGGCTCGTCGTACGAAGATCATCGCCACCATCGGTCCCGCGTCCGAATCGGAGGCCATGATCAAGGATCTTGCCGAGGCCGGCATGGACGTCGCCCGCATCGGCCTCGCCCACGGCACCCTCGACGAAGCGCTCGCAAAGTTCGCGCGGGTGCGGGCGGTCGAGGCCTCGCTCGGGCGCCCCATCGGCGTCATGGTCGACCTGCCGGGGCCCAAGGTCCGGGCCGGCACGATGCCCGAGGGCGGTCTCGCGATCACCGAGAACGACGAGATCCGCCTCGTCCCGAGCCACACCGACCCGTCGACGGCCAGCGCGATCACCGTCGACCACGAGGGCCTGCTCACCGACCTGCACATCGGCGACCTCGTCACGTTCGGCGACGGCGCCGCGGTGGCCGTCGTGGTCGACCGGCTGCCCGATGCGCTCTCGGCCCGGGTCACCCACGGCGGCCTGCTCCAGGGGCGGCCTGGGGTCCACATCCCGTCGGACCGGCTGCGGCTGTCGTCACCCACGGCCGACGACCTGCGCATGCTCGACGCGTTCGTCGAGGCCGGGGTCGACATGGTGGCGGTCTCGTTCGTGCGCTCCGCCCACGACGTGCGCCGTGTGGGCGTCGAACCCCACCCCCGTGGGCCGATGGTGGTGGCCAAGATCGAGACCCGGGCCGCGGTCGACAACCTCGACAGCATCATCGAGGCCTCCGGAGCGATCATGGTCGCCCGTGGTGACCTGGGCGCCGAGATGCCGCTCGAGGAGCTGCCCCACCTCCAGAAGCGCATCCTGCAGCGCTGCATCACGCTGGGCCGCCCGGCGATCACGGCCACGCAGATGCTCGAGTCGATGGTGTCCGCGCCCACGCCGACGCGGGCCGAGACCTCCGACGTCGCCAACGCCGTGTTCGACGGATCCAGCGGCCTGATGCTCTCCGGCGAGACGGCGATCGGCCACGACCCCATCAACGCCGTGGCCACGATGGCGCGCATCGCCGCCCGCGCCGACATCGAGTTCGACTACGACGCGTGGGGGGCGAAGGTCCACCAGATCGCCTCGACCATGCAGCCCAAGATGGATGACACCGTCACCAACGGCATGACGAACGCGGCCTGGCGGGCCGCCCAGGAGACCGGCGCCGCTGCGATCATCTGCGTCACGCGCACCGGCTTCACCGTGCGCTCGATCGCTCGCTTCCGCCCCGAGGCCAAGATCCTCGGCTTCAGCTCGGACGTGCAGACGCTGCGCCAGCTCAAGCTCAGCTGGGGCGCCACGCCATTCCTGCTCGACGTGGACTACAAGGCGCCCAACCTCGTGGCCCGGGCCGTCGAGCTGGCCCGCGAGGCCGGCGAGATCCGACGCGGCGACCTCGTGGCCGTGCTGTCGGGTTCGCCGGGCTACCCCGGCCAGGCCACCGACACCCTCAAGCTCGTGCCCGTGGTCTGAGCCGGGCGACCTGCGAGACTGCGGCGCATGACGGCACCCGTTCCCGACCAGCGTGAGGGAAGCACGGCGCTGCAGCCGTTCATCCTGCTGGTCGCCATGTCGGCGCTCATGTGGGTGGTCGAGATCATCAACCTGATCCCGAACACCCATCTCGATCGCTGGGGCATCCGCCCGCGCCAGCTGGTGGGCCTGACCGGCATCGTCACGGCACCCTTCCTGCACGCCGGGATCCTGCATCTGCTGGCGAACACGATCCCGTTCCTAGTGCTCGGCGCGCTCATCGCGCTCAGCGGCATGGGGCGGTTCGTCGCCGTCACCGTCACCGTCGCCGTGGTCAGCGGGCTCGGCACCTGGCTGACCGGGCCGTCCGGCACCGACCACATCGGCGCCAGCGGGGTGGTGTTCGGCTACCTCACCTACCTGGTCGGCCGCGGCTTCTACGAGCGCAAGATCCTCTATCTCGTGGGCGGTCTCATCGTGGTCATGCTCTACGGACCCGTGCTGTGGGGTGTGCTCCCGACCGCGTCGGGCGTCTCATGGCAAGGCCACCTCTTCGGCGCCATCGGCGGGCTCGTGGCGGCCCGGCTGCTGCACGGCGAGCCGTCCGCCTCTCCCGAGGTCTCGAGCCGCTCCGCTGGGTAGCGGCGCGCGCCGTCGCCCCCCGGGCTCATGGCGGCCCGGGCCGAGACGCCAAGCGGGCCACAGCGTCGTGCGGGCGGGGCCTTCTGGTCAGGCCCGCGGTGCGAGGTCGCGCATCGCCTGGCGCTGGTCGAGGCCGAACGGGAGCAGGGCGATGACCGGGGTGGTCACCCCGTTCTCGACGTAGCGCGCGAGGTGCTCGCGGCACGCCTCCGGGCTGCCGTGGACGATCAGCGTGTCGACCAGCTCGTCGGGGATGGCGGCCAGCGCGGCCTTCCGGTCCCCGGCCGCCCAGTGGTCCCACATCGGCTGCAGCAGCTCGCCGCGGCCGAGCCAGCGGTGGAACTCGGCGTACACCGGCACCGTGAGGTACGCGGCGATGGCGTAGCGGCCGAGCGCCATGACCGTGTCGCGGTCGGTGGTGGGGGCCACGAAGATCCGGGCCGCGATCTCCTTGTCCTCGCCGAAGGCGCGGACGTGGGGCGCCACCTGCAACACGTCTTCCGCGCCCAGCCAGTTCACGATCGCGCCGTCGCCCTCACGCCCCGCCAGCCGCAACATGCCCTCGCGGAGTGCGGCGATGAGGATGGGCGGCGCCTGCTCGGGCACGAAGCCGAGCTTGAAGCCCCGCACGGAGAACGTGTCGTAGTCGACGGTGACCTTCTCGCCCGTCAGCGCGGCGCGGAGGAACCGGACCATGTCCCTGGTCCGCTTGTAGGGCTCGTCGAACTCGATGTCGTTCCACCGCTCGACGATCACGTTCGAGGAGGTGCCGATGCCGAACGCGAACCGGCCCGGCGCTGCGTCGGCCAGCGAGGCCACGCACTGCGCGAGCGTGGCCGGCCCGCGGGTGAACGCGGGCACGATGGCCGAGCCCAGGCGCAACGTCGGTGCCCACACCGAGGCGAGGGCGAGGGGGGTGAACCCGTCGGCGCCGTTGGCCTCGCTCGACCACACGTCGGTGTAGCCGAGGTCGGCCAGCTCCACGATCCAGTCGCGTTGTGCGTGGAGCGGCACGCCGTCGAACGGGATCGTCATGCCATAGCGCTCGCTGCGGTCGGTCATGGGGACGGCTCCTCTTGGTGAGCGGGCTGGTGGTTCCAGTGGCGCACGATCGTCGACTGGCTGGCCGTGGCCAGCAGGGTGCCGTCGTCGGCCCAGAGGTGCACGGTGCCGTGGCCGAAGCCGTGGTGGATGGCGTCGACCCGGATGTCGACGAGCACCCAGTCGGTCGGCACGATGCGCACGACGCGCAGCGTGTTGTCGAGGCTGTTGCCCCCGGCCTGCGCGCCCAGGGCCTGGCCGATCCCGAAGGGCACGTAGTCGCCGAGGATGGCCAGGATCGCCGGCGACCAGTCGACCGGGTCGATCATGCGGACCCACAACGCGGAGCGGCCCGAGCCGATCGTGCCGTCGAGGTCTTCCATCGCCACGCCGTCCGCCAGGCGCACGTCCATCCGGCTCATGATCGTGTCGTCGCGGTTGAACCGCGACGGCCGGATCGGGCTGGCCTCGGGCGCCGGCACCGTCGGGCGCTTGGCCCACTGCCCCTGGTCGGGAAGGGCCCGGGCGCCGAGCGCGGCGTTCACCGTGAAGATCTCGCGGTCGGCGACGTGCCCGGTGGCGCGCGCCTGCGCGGTGTTGCGTCCGTCCACCGCGATCGTGACGTCGATGTCGACGACCGAGCCGGGCGCCGCGTACGAGAGGTACTGCGCGGTGGCCCACACCAGGGGGCGCCCGGTCGTGTGCTCGAGCGCCAGGATCGCGGCGCCGAGCCCGCACCCGCCGAACATGAAGCCGCCGCCGCTCGAGATGCCGGGTGTGACCTCGAAGTACCACCGGTGCGGGTTGTGCGTGTTGCGCAACCCGAGAAACTCGTCGGCATCCACGGACCGGCACCCTAGAGGCCCCGCTCTCCGGCCCGGTCCGTCTCCGGGCGGGGCGGTCGGCGGGCACGACGCCACAGCGCGCGGAGCGCGCCCCGTAGGGTCGGGGGCCATGGATCTGGGACTCTCCGGGAAGCGGGCCGCGATCGCCGCCAGCTCCGCCGGCCTGGGGCTGGCAGCGGCGCAGGCGCTCGCGGCCGAGGGCGTGCAGGTCGCCATCTGCGGCCGGGACCCCGAGCGCCTCCACGCGGCGGCCGCCACCATCGCCAGCGCGGTGGCGATCGAGGCCGACGTCGGCAGCGTCGACGGCGCTCAGGCCTTCGTGGCGCAGGCGTCCGACGCCCTCGGCGGGCTCGACATCCTCGTGCCGAACGCCGGTGGACCGCCACCGGGGACCTTCGCCTCCACGCCGCTCGACGCCTACCTGCCTGCGCTCGAGCTCAACCTCTTGTCGACGATCGCGATGTGCCACGCCGCGGTGCCGGCCATGCGCGAGCGGGGTTGGGGGCGCGTGATCGCCATCACGTCGATCAGCGTGCGGCAGCCGGTCGCACAGCTCATCCTGTCCAACACGGCGCGGGCCGGTGCCACCGCGTTCCTCAAGACGCTCGCCACCGAGGTCGCGCCCCACGGCGTCACCGTCAACAGCGTGCAGCCGGGCCTGCACGCCACCGGTCGCCTCGTCCGCCTGCACGGTGGCGACGTGGCCGCCGCGGGTGCCGGCATCCCCACGGGCGTGGTCGGCCGTCCCGAGGACTTCGGTGCGATCGTCGCCTTCCTCTGCTCGGACGCCGCCCGCTTCGTCACCGGCGCCGCCATCCCGGTCGACGGCGGCGCCGCGTCCGGCCTCCAGTAGCTCCGAAGGGACCCCCATGGCCATCCGACACATCGCGCTCTTCCGCTTCGTCGAGGGCACCGAGCCCGAGCAGGTCGAGGCCCTGGCCGAGGGCTTGGCCCGCCTGCCCGGCGTCATCGACGAGCTCGGGGACTACCGCTACGGACCCGACGCCGGGATCAACGACGGCAACTGGGACTACGCGATCGTCGCCGACTGCGCGTCGCTCGCCGACTACCTCGCCTACCGCGATCACCCCGAGCACCAGGCCCTGCTCCGCAACCTGGTCAGGCCGATGGTCGCAGAGCGGGCCGCCGTGCAGCTGACCACGGGCCAGGCGCCGCCGGACCTCGAGTAGGGCGAGCGCTCCGCCCGACCGCGCCCCCCGCGGCCTGCAGGTGGGCCAACCGGCGATGTCCTACGCTCCGGCCCCATGCCAGACACACCGTGGATGGGTGACGCCTGCTCGCTCGTCGAGGCCTTCCGGACCGGTGAGCGGTCACCCGTCGACGAGCTGGAGGCCACGCTCGCCGCCATCGAGGCCAGCGAGCTGAACGCGTTCACGTTCGTCGATGCCGAGCGGGCCCGCACCGCGGCCGCGGCCGCCGACGTGTCCAAGCCGTTCGGTGGCGTGCCCATCGGCATCAAGAGCCTCGAGATGGTCGAAGGCTGGCCGGCCGACGAGCAGTCCCTCGTGTTCAAGGGCCGGGTGGCCGAGCACACGGGCACGATGGTCGGCCGCGTGCAGGGCGACGGGGGCGCGGTTCCGGTGGGGCTCACGCTGGCCTCGGAGTTCGGCGGCCTCAACGTGAGCATCAACAAGCTCCACGGCACCTGCCACAACCCGTGGCAGCACGGTCGCACCGCCGGCGGCTCGTCCGGTGGCTCGTCGGCCGCGGTGGCCGGCGGGCTGGTCACGATCGCTTCGGGAGGCGACGGCGGAGGCTCGATCCGCATCCCCGCCGGCTTCAACGGGCTGCTCGGCATGAAGGGCACGGCCGGCCGCATCCCGCGTGGGCCCAAGACCCTCATCCACCCGATGACCGTGGTCACGGGGTGCATGGCCCGGTCGGTGCGCGACGCGTGCCGCTGGTACGACGTCACGACCGGCTTCGACCACCGCGACCCCTACAGCCTCCCGAAGATCGAGGGCTGGGAGCGCGACCTCGGCGCGCACGACCTGCGGGGCAAGAGAGTCGCCATCGCGCCCACGCTCGGGCTGGCCGTCGTGCGCGACGAGGTGCAAGAGCGCGTGGTCGCCGCCGCCGAGGCGCTCGCCCGCGACGCCGGTCTCGTCGTCGTCGACCTCGACGTGCAGCTGCCCGGACTCGATCTGACCTGGGCGCTGGCCAACCTCGCCGGCCTCAAGATCGAGCTCGGCGACCACTGGCCGGACTGCAAGGACGAGCTGACCCTCGAGATCGCGTTCGGCATGACGATGGCCGAACAGATGGTCAACCTCGACACGGTCGCGCGCGGCGAGCAGGCCCGCACCGCCGCGAACGAGGCCATGGCCGACGTCTTCGACCAGGTGGACTTCGTGATGTGCGCCACCAACCCCGACGTCGCCTTCCCGGCCGAGGTGTACCTCAACACCCGGGTCGGCGACGCGCAGGTCGAAGCCGGCAACAACGGCGCGCTCACGATCCCCGCCAACATCTCGGGCAACCCGGCGGTGTCGATCCCCGTCGAGCCGTTCGAGGGGCTGCCGGTCGGCCTGCAGATCATGGGCAAGCACCACCAGGACGCCCTGCTCCTAGACCTGGCCGCCGTCGTCGAGCGCGAGCGACCCTGGCCGCTGGTCGCCCCCGGCTGACCGAGGTCGGCCTGCCCGTCCGGGCCGCGAACGCGAGAAGGGGCCCGTGCGCCAGCTCACGCCGTCGCACGGACCCCTCCTCCCCCGCGCGGGGAGCCGGCCTCTCTCCTGTCCGGCTCCCCGCGTTCCCCCGGGCTCAGGCCACGCGCACCGTCACGTCGTCGATGACGAAGTCGGTGGCCTGGCCCATGTCCTCCTTGCCCGTGAACTGCACGGTCACGGTCTGGCCGGCAGCGGCGGAGACGTCGACGGCCCGCGCCGTGTAGCCCGCAGCGGCGTCGAGGTTGCTGAACGTCGCGACCTGCCGGCCGGCGACCGCGACCACGAGCGTGTCCGTCTTGGCGGGGCCCACCTCCTGGGTGCTCACGTGCAGGAAGAACTGCAGGCGCACCGACCGGCAGCCGGCGGGCAGCGCGATCCGCTGGGACAGGGTGTCGGTGTGCGCCTGGCCGTAGCCGTCGAGCCAGGCCATGTGGCTGCCGCTGTGGGCCGGCTGCGTCACGGTGGAGGAGGACAGCACGCCCGGGCTGGCCGTCCACGGAGCGGCACCGCCCTCGAAGCCACCGTTGGCCACCACCTGCTTCGGCACGCATGAGCCCCCGGCTCCGGTCACCGTCCAGGTGAAGGCGGCCGAACCCCGATTGCCCGCCGGATCAGCTGCCGTGACGGTCACGTTCGACCGGCCCGCGGCCGACGGCGTCCCCGAGACGGCTCCGGTCCCCGCGTCGACGGAGAGTCCGCTCGGCAGGCCCGTGGCGCTGTAGGTCAGCCGGTCGCGCTGCGGATCGCTGGCGCTCACCTGAAGTCGCACAGGCCGGCCGACGGTGCTCGTCTGCGGCCCCGGGTTGGTCACCGTCGGGCTCTGCCCGCCGCCGGGACCGCCGCCGCCCGGGCAGCCGGGATCGGATCCGACCACCGCGACCGCGGCCCACGCCGCGTTGACCGCGGTGCACCAGGCGCCGGTCGGGTCGAGGTCCTTGGCCGCGCTGAGGCTGGCCGTACGGGCCGTCGCGTAGTTCGTCTGGGACGTCATGTAGGTCGTCAGCGCGCGGTACCAGATCTTGCCGAGCGCGGCGTTGCCGATGCCGGTGACCGCAGGGGCACCGCACGTTGGGCTGTTGCCCCACGGCGAGGCGCCGCTGCCGACGGCGAGGAGGTAGGCGAAGTGGTTGCCGACGCCCGACGAGTAGTGGACGTCGAGGCCGCCGACGCTGCTGCTCCAGCAGGAGGCCGACGCGCCGTCCTTCTTCGGATCGTCCATCCAGCGCAGCGGCGTGCCGTTGCCGTGGATGTCGATCTTCTCGCCGATGAGGTAGTCGGGCTTGTCGACCGGATCGTGGGCGTCGAACTCGACCAACGTCCCGAAGATGTCGCTCGTCGACTCGTTGAGCCCGCCGGACTCGCCGCTGTAGGTGAGGTTCGCGGTGGCCGAGGTGACGCCGTGGGTCATCTCGTGCCCGGCGACGTCGATCTCGGTGACCGGCTTGCTGCCGGGCGCACCGTCGCCGTAGATCATGCAGAAGCAGCCGTCGTCCCAGCCGGCGTTCGCATAGTCCTTGCCGTAGTGGACGTAGGACGTCGAGCCCTTGCCGTCGTTGCGGATCCCGTTCCGGCCGTGGGTCTGCTTGTAGTAGTCCCACGTCTGCTGGATGCCGTAGTGGGCATCGACGCCGACGGTGGCGCGGTTGGTCAGCATGCCGTCGCCGAAGACCGCCGTGCCGCTGGAGATCGCAATGCCGGAGTTGGACTGTTGGTCCTGGGCGTCGCGGGTCTGGCCGTTGCCGCGGGTCGCATCCTTCAGCTCGTAGCCCGCGCTGCTCCGGGTCGCGCCGACGGTGACGTCGCCGACCTGGAAGCCGTGGCCGGTGCTGTCGTCGTGCATGAACGTGTCCCAGCTGCGGCGGACCGCGCCCGTCGCAGCGTCGATGAGCACGTTGAGGTGGCTCGGCGACTGGTCCGGCGCGACGCCGTCGACGACCACCTGCCAGGCCAGCGCCGGGGCCGTGCCCATCTGGTCGATGGCCAGGCGCGGCGTGCTGCGCTGCCGGACGCCCCGGAACGTCGCCTCGGCCCGGCGCACGGCCTCGGCCTGGCTGACCGTCGGCGTCGGGTCGAGTGCCAGCGACGCGGGCTGCGTGAGCGTTGCCGAGCGGAACACGCCGCCGGGCCCGTCGTGCACGATCACGTCGCCGCCCCGGACGGGCAGGCCGGCGTAGGTGCGGTCGAGGTGCACGTGGGTGCTGCCGTCGGGATCGATCGACGTGCTGTGCACGACGAACGCGTCCCGGCCGCTCGCGTGGACCGCGGCCGGGTGGGCCTGCACGGACGCCTCGGCCCAGGCCGACGCCTCCGCCTCGCTCGGACGCCGGAACCGATCGGTCCGGGCTCCGGGCGTCTGCGCCGCGGCTGGGCGTCCGGCGACGGCGGCGAGCAAGCCACCGGTGAGCGCGACTGCCGCGATGGCCGTCCGTCCGGCTCGGGACCAGGGATGGGTGTGCGCCATCAGAGATGAGCTCCTGTCATGGGTTCACGCCGTCATCGGAGCCCCGCAACTCCGACACCACACTGTGGTCAGCGGCACACTAAGCGTGACCTTTTGGACCGTGCATCACCTTCCGTGCCGCTCGGGCGTTCCGCCCGCTTTTCGCGGTGGACAGCTCGATGGGGCTGGTCAGGGTGCCCGCGCAGTTTTCGCCGGTTGCGACAACCTGCACAACCGGAGGGCGTACTCGGTTCCTCAGGAGGCGGGTAGCCAGCCGGCGAACCTTCGTTGTCCCACCCCCTGGAGAAGATGTGGGCATGGCACGACAGCTCAGCCTCATCGGCGAGACCTCCACCTGGCGGCTCGACGAGCGCACCCGCGAGATCGGCCGCCGCGGCATCGCCTCGGCTCGGGCGGCGCTGGCCGCCGCGGCCCGCCACGAGCCCGACCACGATCGCGCCGGCCGCACGGCCGCCTGATCCTCCGCCCTAGGCTGCCGGCCATGCCCGAGGTCGTGATCGTCGAAGCCGTCCGCACTCCCGTCGGGAGGCGCAACGGCGGCCTCTCCACCATGCATCCCGCCGACCTGCTCGCCGCCGTGCAGCGGGCCGTCATCGACCGTTCGGGTCTCGATCCTGCCCTGGTCGACCAGGTCGTCGGGGGCTGCGTCAGCCAGATCGGCGAGCAGGCGTTCAACGTCGCGCGCACCGCCTGGCTCACCGCCGGGCTGCCGCTCTCGGTCGCCGCCACCACGGTCGACACCCAGTGCGGTTCGTCCCAGCAGGCCACCAACCTGGCCACCGGGCTCATCGGCGGCGGCGTGGTCGACGTGGCCGTGGCCTGCGGCGTCGAGGTCATGAGCCGCGTCCCGATCGGCTCCAACGCCCGGGGCGACTTCGGCCGGCCGATCCCCAAGTCGTACTTCCCGCAGTACGAGTTCACCTCGCAGTTCGAGGGGGCCGAGCGCATCGCCGATCGCTGGGGCATCTCCCGCGACGACGCCGACCAGTTCGGCCTGCGTTCGCAGCAGCTGGCGGCACAGGCGTGGGCCGAGGGGCGCTTCGAGCGGGAGGTCGTGCCCGTCGACGCGCCCGACCTCGACGACGAGGGCAAGCCCGCCGATACGTCCCACCACGTGGCGCGAGACGAGGGCCTCCGCGAGACCAGCCTCGAGAAGCTGGCCACGCTCAAGCCGGTGGCCCGGGAGGATGGCGTGCACACGGCCGGGTCTTCCTCGCAGATCTCCGACGGCGCGGCCGCCGTCCTGATGATGACCGCCGAGAAGGCCGAATCCCTCGGCCTCACCCCGCGCGCCCGGGTGGTCGACACGTGCCTGGTCGGCGTCGATCCGGTCCTCATGCTCACCGGCCCGATCGACGCCACCCGGCGGCTGTTCGACCGCACGGGGCTCACCATGGACCAGATCGACGTCACCGAGATCAACGAGGCGTTCGCCTCGGTCGTCCTGGCCTGGGCGAAGGAGCTGGACGTCGACCTCGCAAAGGTCAACCCCAACGGCGGAGCGATCGCCCTCGGCCATCCCCTCGGCGGCACCGGTGCGGTGCTGATCACCAAGGCGCTGCACGAGCTCGAGCGCACCGGCGGCCGCTACGGCCTCGTCACCATGTGCTGCGGTGGCGGCTTGGGCACAGGCACGATCATCGAGCGCCTCTAGCTCCCGCGCTCCCGCCGGGCTCGTCCGGCTCGTGGCCCGTCCGCCACCGCAACCCGTGCTCTGCGGAGGTCGTCGCCATGCGCCGTGCTCTCAACGCCACCCTTGCGGTCGCGCTCCTGGTCGCCTGCTCGCGCCGTGGCGCCGCGCCCGGGGCTCGTCTGCCGGCCGACGGCCGCGGCGCCCCCGCCGTGGTCGTCCACATCGTCGACGGCGACACCGTCCACCTGCGCTTCGGGTCCCGCGTCGAGCGGGTCCGGCTGCTGGGCATGGACACGCCCGAGACCGTCAAGCCGGGCACGCCCGTCCAGTGCTTCGGACCTGAGGCCTCGGCGCGCATGAAGGCATTGCTCCCGCTCGGCTCCGTCGTGCGCGTCCGGCGCGACATCGAGGCCCGCGACCGCTACGGGCGGCTGCTCCTCTATCTCTGGCGGGCCACCGACGGCCTGTTCGTCAACCTCGCGCTGGTGCAGGAGGGCTACGCCCGTCCCCTGCCCTTCAGCCCGAACTTCGCTCACCGCGGCGACATCGCCGCCGCCGCCGACGAGGCCGACCGCGCCCGCCGCGGGCTCTGGGCGGCCTGCTCACCTCCAGAACCGCCGCCCCGCCAGTCGGGGCACGGCCGAAGTCGGCGGTAGCGTCGTGCGCGATGAGCGACCTGGCCGCACGACTTGGGTACCCGCCCGACGCGCGGGTGCTGATCATCAACTGCGACGACCTCGGCCTCAGCCACGCCGCCAACTCCGGCGTGTACGAAGGGTTGCGCTCGGGCTTGGCCACCAGCGCCAGCCTCATGGTGCCGTGCCCCTGGGCCCGGGAGGCGGCGTCGCGCTACCGAGGAGAAGACGTGGGCGTGCACCTCACGCTCAACTCCGAGCACGAGCGCTATCGCTGGGGGCCGATCACCCATGCCCCGTCGCTGCTCGACGGCGATGGCGGCTTTCCCCGCACGGTCAGCGACCTGTGGGACCACGCCGACCTCGACGAGGTGCGCCGCGAGGTGCGGGCCCAGGTCGAGCGGGCCATCTTGTGGGGCTTCGACGTCAGCCACCTGGACTCGCACATGGGTGGGCTGCAGCTGCGGCCCGAGTTCTTCGACGTCTACCTCGACCTCTCGCTCGAGTTCCGGCTCCCGATCCGGCTGTCGGGCGGCTCGACCGAGCGCGCCATCGGGTTCCCGTTCCGCACGCTGGCAGCGGAGGAGGGCGTGCTGTTCCCCGACCACTTCGTGTACGTGGGCGGAGTCGGCAGCCGCCGGGCCATCGAGCGCACGATCCACGAGCTGCGGCCCGGCGTCACCGAGATGTACGTCCACCCGGCGGTGGACAGCGCCGAGCAGCGTGCGTTCGACGAGGACTGGTCGGCCCGCGTCGACGATCACCACCTCATCTGCTTCGACACCGAGCTGCCGGTGATGCTGCGCCGGGCCCGCGTCGAGCTGATCGGCTACCGCCCGCTCCGCGAGCTGCAGCGCGCCGGCTGAGCTCAGTACTCGGTGGCCTCGTTCACCTTGGTCTGGATGCCCTTGTACTCCGCGCTCTGGGTCAGCGGCATGAGCGTCATCAGCTTGCCCATGTTGCCGGCGACCTTGACCTTGCCCTGCATGAACGCGGCGTTGGCGTCCAGCTCGCCCTTGGCCATCTTGACCGAGTCGTCGTAGGCGATCGACATCGTGAACTCGGCCTCGGGATCCTCGCCCAGCGAGTTCTCGACCATGTGGCCGTCAGCGATCACCGCGTAGTACTTCACGTCGCCCTCGGGCGCACCGGTGATCACGTACTGCATGTGCGCGCTGGCCCCCGGGCGCTCCGGGAAGTCGGCCCCCAGCTCGCGCTGCAGGTCGAGCCACTCCTGAGACAGGTACTTCGCCATGCCGTCGATCCTCCTACGATCGGTCCCCTTGCGGGCCGGAGCGTAGCGACCGTCGCCGCCCGCTGCGGGGCCGGTCGGCCCGTCAGCGCAGGCCGGCGAAGAGGTCGTTCTCGGGCAGCTCCGTGGGCACCCGGCTCTGCGCCAGCTCGTAGTCCTCCCACGGGTACGCCTCGGCCACGACATCGTCGGGCAGGCCGAACCAGAACGGCGAGTTGGGGTCGATCTGGGTGGCATGGGCCTTCAGCGCCGCCACGCGTGCGCCGTAGAACTCGCGCACGGGAACCCGGGTGGTGATGCGGTCGTCCTGCGAGGGCCGCTCGAACCAGCGGTCCTCGAACGGCGAGGTGAGGCCGAGCTCGAGGAACTTCTCGTGCATGGCCAGGATCCGCGCCCGCGACCAGGTCGAGTAGTAGAGCTTGCTCGGGGTCCACGGTTCGCCGGTGCCGGGATAGGCATCCGGGTCGCCGGACTGCTCGAACGCCGGCACCGAGATGTCGTGGACGCGCAGGTGGTCGGGGTGCGGGTAGCCCTCCTGGTCGTCGCCGTAGGTCAGGATCACGTGGGGTCGCACCCGCCGCACGATGGTCACCAGGCGGCCGATGGCCTCGTCGAGATCGGCCCGGGCGAAGCAGCGCGGATCCGCGTTCTCCGGGGTGTCGGGCATGCCCGAGTCCCGGTAGCCGAGCATGATCACCTCGTGGTAGCCGATCGCCTCGGCCGACGTCGCCAGCTCCTCCATGCGCACCTCGGCGAGCCGCTCGCGGATCTCGGGTCGGTCCATGGCCGGGTTGAGGATGTCGCCGGCCTCACCACCCGTGCAGCAGACGAGCGTGGCCTCGACCCCCTCGGCCACCGCGCGGGCCACGGTGCCCGCGCCTTTCGACGCTTCGTCGTCGGGGTGGGCGTGAACGCTGAGGAGTCGCAGTGGCTCGGCCATCGGCGGGCCACGGTATCGGCCGCCGTACCCGTTTCATGTCCGAGGCCGGACGCGGAGCGCCCCGCCGGCCACGATGCGGGTGGAGCATCGCCGTCGGCGGGGCGCTGACATCGGTCGATGCGGCCTCTCGACCGCCATGTGGTGGACGGGCCCGGTGGCGACTGGAGGGATGCTGCCGAAGTTGGCTCGGCAACGTCCCATCCGAAGCGCATCCGCGGTCCGCAACAGGAAACGGACAGAGGGCACATCGACCGAGATCGTGCGTGGGCCGGAGCCCGTCAGACAGGCGGTGACCGCTCCGGTTGCCGGGCACTCACGTGGACAGCACCTCCTCGCATCGAAGCTCGGAAACTGGTCCGCACATCGGGGGGAGCCCTCCCGGTGTCCCCTGCACTTTCTCGCCGGGCCCCGGTCCCGTCAAGAGGCAATCGTGCCCTCCGTCCGGAGCGCCCGGAAGCGTCGGGCTCGGGTCAGTCGCGGCGTCCGAACGGCAGCCGCGACGCCGACCGGCGCACCGCGCCAGCCACCTGGGTCACCCGCCGCGACTGCACGCGGTAGCGGCTCGAGCGGTCCGACGACCAGCGCGCATAGGGGGCCATGAAGAACCCGGCGAGGGTCACGAGCACGGTGTCGTAGTTGACCCGCCAGCCCCGGAAGTCGGCCCACGCCTGGTCGCGGTCGGCCTTCAGCGGCACGCCGGCCTCCTCCATCTCGCGGCAGGCGTCGTCGAACTCTTCACGCGCGATCGTGATCGGGTCGTCGGGCGCGGGATCGCCGTCGTAGGGGACGCTGAAGAAGTCGGCGATGTGGCGCAACGAGAGGTAGCCGGCGCGCAGGCACAACGCCGGCTCGGGCTGGCGGGGGATGTCGACCACCGAGAGGCTCAACGCCGCGGCGTCCAGCACGGCGCCGCCCGCGGTGATCCACGACCGGTGCGGGAGCGGCGAGCGGAAGAACGGCAGCGCGCCCTGCGACGTGTGGCTCTCCTCGATGTCGGCGAACCAGACCTCCCAGGTCGCAAACAGGTCCTGCGCCTTGTCGAGCATGCCGATGCGGTGGTGGCGCACCAGGATGTTGACGGCCGTCGGCGGGTTGCCGGCTCGGGTCTCCAGCAGCGACACCAGCACCTCGCGACGTTGGAACGCGGCGTAGATCGACGGCAGGTACGAGATCAGCAGGGCGACCAGGCCGAGGCCGAGCACCGCTTCGGCGACCGAGGCGATCGCGGTGGGGAGCGAGTGCGGCGGGGCGAACCCGAGCGTCGTGAACGACGAGCCGCTGGAGACGAACGCCTGCCGCAGCGGGTCGACGCCCAGGCCCCAGAACACGAGCGTGAACGCGCCGACGATCGCGAGCGCCCAGACTGCGGCCAGGGCCATGAGGCCGAAGGGACCGAACAGCGCCATCACCCGGTCGCGGTCCTCGTAGCTGCGCTGCTCGCGGGCCACCATGTCGAACAGCTTGCGCAGCCCGAGGAACACCGCCCGGGTGAGGGCCACGACCTCCGACCGCGGGAGCACGACCGTGCGCACCGCCGACAGCAGCACGATCGCGGAGACGCCGCCGCCGACCACGACCGCGAGCACCCGAGCCACCGTTCCCATGACCGGCGCAGCCTACGGCCGTGGCCCGCCGCCCGACGCGGTGCGGGTCAGTCCGCCGAGGCGATGCCGAGCGGGCAAGGCTCACGCCGGTTCCCCCGAGGCCGCAGTCGCCGTGGGGCACCTTCGAGAGCTGCTGCTGCTGGTGGTCCTGACCCGAGATCCAGCCAGCCCGACCGAGTCCGTGGACTCCGCCTCGCCAGGCCTGCCCCTGCAAAGAGCCGATTTATATAGTTGAATCTTCCGAGGGTGAGGTTCATCGCCGACCGACGGAGGAGGCCGCGTGACCAGCGCGACGACTGCAGCTGTTCAGATGGGCCTGCCGGAGCCTGGGGACCTGACGGAGCAGGAGCTGCTCCGCCGCCTCGCTCAGATGGTCCCCGTGCTGCGCGAGCGCGCCGCGGAAGCCGAGGAGCTTCGGCGCGTCCCGGACCAGACCGTCGAGGATGCCCGGGCGAGCGGCTTCCTCGGCGCCTTCCGCCCGCTCCGGTTCGACGGGCCGGGACTGGGCCTGTCGGCGATGGCGAACGGCGCGCGGGTCCTCGCTCACGGCTGCACCTCGTCGGCCTGGACGCTCGTGTTCCTCGCCCAGCACGTCTGGATGGTTGGGAAGATGCCACCCGCGCTGCAAGACGACCTCCTCGCGGACGGCGAGATCCCGCTGATCGCCGGCGCCCTCGCTGCGATCGGTACCGCGACGCGGGTCGACGGCGGCTACCTCGTCAGCGGCCGGAGCGAATGGAACTCCGCCATCGCCCACTCGCAGTGGACGAGCATGAAGGCGAGAGTCGAGGACGAGGTGTACTCCTTCTACCTGCCGGTCGCCGAGGTCGACCTGAAGGACGTCTGGCACACCTCGGGCATGCGGGGCACGAGCTCCGACAGCTTTGAGGCCACCGACGTCTTCGTGCCCGAGGCCCGCGCCGTGCCCTTGGCTTGGATGCTGACCGGCGACAGCAACAGCGACGAGTACCCGTTTGCTGCGTATCCCTACATCTCGGTGGTCTCCCTCACCTGCTCGGCTGTGGTGCTGGGCGCGGCCGAAGCGGCCGTCGAGCTGTTCGAGGAAAAGATCCGCAGCCGTGTCCTCGCCTTCTCGGGCGGCACCCAGCAGGTCGAACAGCCCTTCGCCCAGATGCGCCTGGGTGAGGTGAGCGCCAAGCTCCGTATGGCACGCGAGCAGTCGGAGGCGTGCATCCGGCAGATGGACGAGGTGTGTGGCGCCGGCGGCCGGCTGACGGTGGCCGAGCGGGTGGGGATCCGGGCCTCGTGCGCCCTCGTGGTCCACACCTGCCGCGAGCTGGTGAGCACCCTCATGGCGTCGGCCGGGGGATCGTCCTACTTCCTGACGGCGCCCCTCCAGCGCATCCAGCGTGACGTCGAAGTCCTGAAGAGCCACGCCATGTTCGACTGGGACCGCGTGGCGCAGCTGCAGGGCCGGGTCCAGCTCGGCATGTCACCAGAGGCGACCGACCTCGTCTGAACGGACCACCGCGCCGTCACCGACGCCGGCGCCGAGGTCCGGCTCTTGCTGCCCGCCGTCCGGCGATATCCCCCGGATTGACCCGACGATCGGTGCGGTTCGGTTCGCCTACCCATGGCTCTTGGTGGCGTGGCTACTCCCTGCGGGCGCGAGCCCCGATCCGCCGGCGCCCAGACGACGGCACTCCGGTCGCCGGGTCAGTCCGCCGAGGCGATGCCGACCGGGCAGGTCATGCCGGTGCCACCGAGGCCGCAGTAGCCGTGGGGCACCTTCGCCAGGTACTGCTGGTGGTAGTCCTCGGCGTAGTAGAAGGGGCCGGCGGGGGCGATCTCGGTGGTGATGGGGCCGTAGCCACCCGCGGTCAGCACCTGCTGGAACGCGTCGCTCGACGCCTCCGCCGCGGCCTGCTGCTCGGGCGAGGTGGTGAAGATGGCCGAGCGGTACTGCGACCCGCGATCGTTGCCCTGGCGCATGCCTTGCGTGGGGTCGTGCCCCTCCCAGAAGACCTTCAGCAGCTCGGGGTAGCTGATGACCGCCGGGTCGAAGACCACGAGGACGGCCTCGGTGTGCCCGGTGCGCCCAGTGCAGGTCTCCTCGTAGGTCGGGTTGGGGGTGAAACCACCGGCGTAACCAACCGCCGTGGTCCACACGCCTGGCGTCTGCCAGAACACCCGCTCGGCCCCCCAGAAGCAGCCCAGGCCGAACACCGCCGTCTCCATCCCGTCGGGGAACGGCGGGGTGAGCGGCCGGCCGTTGACGTGATGGGCCTCGGCGACCGGCAGCGGCGTGTCACGGCCGGGAAGCGCGTCGGCAGGTGACACCATCTCGGACGAGTGCTTGGCGAACCACATGCGGGCTCCTCGGGCTGGGCGCGTACCCGTTCAGGCTAGGGCGAGCCCGGCGCGGCGCGGCGACCGGGCCGCCGCGGTCGCTCAGGGCCGGCGGCCGTTGCGACCGGGCTCGTCCGGATGGTCGCCCTCCGGAGCGGCGTCATGACGCTCGGGCTCGGCCTCGGTGCCGGAGATCTCGACGACGTCCACGCCCTCGTCGCCGGCGCCGGCGTCCGCAACCGGGGCGTCGCCCTCGGCCTCGGTCGCGGTGGCCTCGACGGCCGCGTCGCCGCGCCGGGAGCGGGTGGGGCGCGGTCGGCGCGGCTCGGCCCGGGACGCCTTGAACACGCCGTAGCCGAGGGCGCCGAAGGCGATGAGGAAGAACGGTCCGCCGAACAGGCGGCCGAAGAGCACCATCCAGATGCCGAACCCGATGGCCGCGAAGTTCCACGCCCGCCGCCGGCCGGGCTTCAGGGCGAAGCCCACCGCCGCGGCGACGATCAGCACCGGCGGCACCACGAGGGCCAAGGCTGCCGCGCCGTAGAACTTGATGATGCTGTCCTTGACCACCGCTTGGAGACGGGTCGCGTCCTTCGAGCCGCCCTTCGCCGTGTCGGCCGGCCGGCTGGCCAGCGGCGCGCAGGCGCTGAGGGGCACGTTCTTCCCGTCGCTGGTCTTGGCCGCCTTGCCCTTCGGGGTGACGCACTGCTCGATCGTGTGGTTCTTGAGCTTGCTGTCCCACCGCTCGATCGCGACCTTCGCCGGGATGAACAGCACCGCGATCGACGCGATCACCGTGAGCACCAGCGACAGCAGCACGGCCCGCCCACCCGGAAGGCTGCTGACGCGCCGGAACCACGAGCCCTCGGTCGGCACCGGCGAGGGTTCGGCCCGCGCCCCGCCGCGTCCGGCGCCAGCGCCGCTCTTCGCACCGCCCGCAGACGGGCCCGCGCCCGTGTCCCGCGCTGGG
>JAODBM010000123.1 GCA_025463985.1 Acidimicrobiales bacterium | reverse complement strand
CCACGTCGTAGCCCTCCTCCTCGAGGGTCTCCTTGAGATCGAGGCGGATGATGGCCTCGTCTTCAGCGATCACGACGCGGGTGGGCACCGTTGCTCTCCCTTTCGGTGGTCAGGCTTGCTCGACGAGGCGGTCCAGGAGTTGGTCCTGGGTCTGTTCGAGGTGCTGGATCTCGGCCACGAGCTGGTCGCGGTGGCGCCGCATCGCCTCCGCGTGCTTGCTGGCCTCGCGGTGTTCCTTCTCGGCGAGCGGCGTCTCGGACACGAGGGCCCGCAACCGGGCCTCGTCGGCTTCGTCGGCCAGCTGGGCCAGCTGCTCGTCGGCCACCCGGAGATCGGCGCGCACGTGCTTGAGGCGGTCCCCCACCTCACCGAGCCGGCGCTCCAACAACGACCTCGCCATGTCCGGGAGTGTACGCCCGGGTGGTTCGAGGTCCGGGACAGCGCCCTGCCCGCCGCGTGCTCGCCCCCCGGGGGTCCGGACCGACTCGCGAGACCGCCGGGTAGGGTCGCCGGTTCGACCGACCCGGAAGGACCGATGGCGACCGACGACTGGGGCATCGACGACGGCTACTCGGACGTCTCAGGGGGCTGGCATCCGGTCTCCCCGGAGACGGTCCGGGCCTTGCGGCAGGCGATGGGTGCGTCGTCGGACGACCCCGATGGGGGGCCGCCAGCCGGGCGTGCGGTGCAGATCATGCGGTTGGGCGACGAGGCCACCGTGGACGGCCCGGCCGAGCTGACGCTCGAGGACGGCACCGTGCTGCCGGTCGAGCACCGGCTGCCCCCCGACCTGCCCCTCGGCTACCACGACCTGCGCCCGCTCGACGGCGACGGCGAGGCGGCACGCCTCATCGTGAGTCCCGGCCGCTGCCACCTGCCGCCGGACCTGTCGGCCTGGGGCCTGGCCGTGCAGCTCTACGCCGCGCGCTCCGAGTCGAGCTGGGGCATGGGCGACCTCGGCGACCTCAAGCAGCTGATCGACTGGTCACGCGACCGCGGTGCCGGGGTGCTGGCCGTCAACCCGTTGCACGCGGCGGCGCCGCTCCCCCGCCAGCAGCCGAGCCCGTACTTCCCGAGCAGCCGGCGCTGGCACAACCCGCTCTACCTGCGCATCGAGGCCGTGCCGGGCGCCGCCCGCGAGCCGGGGCTGGCCGAGCTGGCGGCCGAGGCCCGCGCGCTCGACGCCGAGCGCATCGACCGCGACGGCATCTGGGCCCGCAAGCTCGCCGCTTTGGAGCGGTTGTGGGCCGGCTTCGGGGGCGACGCGGGCTTTGAGCGGTTCCTCGCCGAGCACGGCGCCGACCTCACGGACTACGCCACCTACTGCGCGCTGGCCGAGCACCACGGCAGCGGGTGGCGGTCCTGGCCCACGGACCAGCGCCGGCCCGATGCCCCCGCGGTGGCCCGGTTCGCCGAGGAGCATGCCGACCGGGTGCGGTTCCACGCCTGGCTGCAGTGGCTGCTCGACGAACAGCTGGTGGCCGCCGGCGCCGGTGACATGCTCATCGCCGACCTCGCCGTGGGCGTCGACCCTGATGGCGCGGATGCGTGGCTGTGGCAGGACGTGTTCGCCGAGGGCGTGCGGGTCGGGGCCCCACCCGACGAGTTCAACACGCAGGGCCAGGACTGGGGGCTGCCACCCTTCGTGCCCTGGGCGCTGCGCGACGCCGGCTACGAGCCGCTCGCCCGCACCGTGCGAGCCAGCTTGCGCCGGGCGCGCGGCATCCGCATCGACCATGTGATGGGCCTGTTCCGGCTCTTCTGGATCCCGCCGGGCAACGGCCCGCGGTCGGGTGGCTACGTCCGCTACGTCGACGACGAGCTGTTGGACGTCGTCGCGTTGGAGAGCGTTCGGGCTGGTGCGTTCGTCGTGGGCGAGGACCTCGGGACGATCGAGCACCGCGTGCGGGAGGCCCTGCACCAGGCCGGCGTGCTGTCGTACCGGCTGCTGTGGTTCGAGTCCCAGCCACCCCGGGACTACCCGCGCCAAGCCCTGGCCGCGGTGACCACCCACGACCTCGCCACCGTCGCCGGGCTCTGGACGGGCAGCGACCTCGAGGACCAGCGGCGGCTCGACCTGCACCCGAACGAGGAGGGCACGGTGGCGATGCGGGATCGGCTCCGCGCCGTTGCCGGCCTCGCCGACGAGGCACCGGTCGACGACGCGATCGTCGCCGCGCACCGAGCGCTCGGTGAGGCCACGTCGATGATCGTCACCGCCACGCTCGACGACCTGGTCGGCGAGCAGCGGCGGCCCAACATGCCCGGCACGACCGACGCGTGGCCGAACTGGTCTATCCCTCTGCCGGTCTCGATCGACGACCTCGACGATCAGCCCCTGGTCGGGCTCGTGGTCGAGGCCCTGCAGGCTGGCCGCACCGCGGCGCCGGCCGAATCCTGAGCCGTCCGGCGGGTGCCCGGGGCGGGAGTCGAACCCGCACGCCCGAAGGCAGTGCTGTTTGAGAGCACCGTGTCTGCCGTTTCACCACCCGGGCGGGAGGTCGGGCTCAGAGCATACGCTCGGCGCCCATGAGCCCTCGATCGCGTTCCCGCCGGCGGCGCCGCCGCTTCCGGGCGCTGACCGTCCTCACCGCCACCGCGTCCTGCGTGGCCGCCTACCGCCAGCGCATGCTGGCGCAGCACCAGGCCCGCGCGCCGCAGGTGGTCGACCGCTGGGCCGCCGCGCCGCCGACCGACCGCTGAGGCCGATCGCGCCCCTCAGGCGTCGGCCAGGGCCTGCAGCAGGTTGGCGGGCGTGTCCTTGGGGCTGATCTTCGGCCAGGCATGGCTGACCTTGCCCTTCTCGTCGATGAGAAAGGCCGAGCGGACGATGCCCATGTACTTCTTGCCGTACATGCTCTTCTCGGCCCAGACGCCGTACGCCTCGGCGGTGGTGTGGTCAGGATCGGACAGCAGGAGGAACCCGAGGCCGTACTTGTCGTCGAACTTGGCCAGCTTGGCCGGCGCGTCGGGGCTCACGCCCAGGATCACGGTGTCGCCGATGTCGGCGGCGATGTCGCGGAGGCCGCAGGCCTGGGTCGTGCACCCCGGCGTGTCGGCCTTCGGGTAGAAGTACACGAGCACCTTGCGGCCCTTGAAGCTGGCCAGCCGGACCTTGTCGTCACGCTGGTCGCTCAAGTTGAACGCAGGAGCCTTGTCACCGGGAACGGGAGCATCTGCCATGCCCGCACCGTAGCGATCGGAGCCGCCCCCGCTCTCGCCTCACGCCACGGCGGTACCGGCCGATCGATTCCTCACGGCCCGCGGTTGCACCCCTTCCCCAGTAATCCCTAGTTTATCGGTCGGGTTTGACGTGAGGGTGGCGGAACGCTGCCGGCCCGGAGGATGCGACGTGCACATCGATGGGTTGCTGGTGCTGGCCGGGCTGGTCGTCGGCTTCACGGTCGGGCTGACCGGCATGGGCGGCGGCGCGCTCATGACGCCGATCCTGGTCCTGCTCTTCAAGGTGCAGCCCCTCGCCGCGGTGTCCAGCGACCTGGTGGCCGCGGTGGTGATGAAGCCGATCGGCGGCGGCGTGCACCTGCGCCGCGGCACCGTGAACAAGAGCATGGTGGGCTGGTTGGCGCTCGGCTCGGTGCCGGCGGGCTTCGTGGGCGTGCTGATCCTCCATGCGCTCGGCAACGGCCAGGCGCTCCAGGACCGCATCAAGCTCGTGCTCGGCATCGCCCTGCTGATGGCGGCGAGCTCGATCGCGCTGAAGGCCGTCCTGGCGGCCCGTCGGCGGGTGCAGCCCAGCCCGATCACGGCCCGTGAGGTCGAGCTGAGGCCCCTGCCGACCGTGCTGATCGGCATCGCCGGCGGGCTCGTGGTGGGCATGACGTCGGTCGGCTCGGGCTCGCTGATGATCGTGCTGCTGCTGTGGCTCTATCCCCGCCTGCGGGCGTCGGACCTGGTCGGGACCGACCTCGTGCAGGCGATCCCGCTCGTGGCCAGCGCCGCGCTGGGCCACCTGTTCTTCGGCGAGTTCAAGCTCGACCTCACGACCTCGCTGCTGATCGGGGCCATACCCGGCGTCTATGCCGGGGCCCGGCTCTCGGTCAACGCGCCTGACGGCATCATCCGGCCGGCGCTGCTGTTCGTGCTGCTGGCGTCGGCGCTCAAGCTGCTGGGCATGGACACGGTCCTGCTCGGCTGGACGATGGGGGCGATCGCCCTGATCGCGCTCGTCGCCGTCGCCCGTCGGGTGCATGGCCGTCGGGGCCAGCCCGAGATCACGGCCGCCGAGCCGAGCGCGACGGTCCCGACCCGCTGACCGGCGCGCCGCTCGTCTGGGTCACTCAGCCGTTGAGGAGGTGCGTGGCGGCCATCGCGAAGTAGTCGAGCAGCCGGACCGAGATCTCGTCGGGCAGCTCCGCGGCGCGGACGGCGGCTTCCATGTGGCGATACCACGCGTCCCGCTCGGCGGGCCCGATCCGCCAGTTGGCGTGGCGCATGCGCAGGCGCGGGTGGCCGCGGCCCTCGGAGTAGTGCTGTGTCCCGCCGCCCCAGTACTGCGCGAGGAAGCCGGCGAGGTGCTGCTTCGAACCACTGAGGTCGGCCGGGTACAGGGGTCGCAGCACGGGGTCGGCCTCGATCCCGCTGTAGAAGCGCTCGACGAGCGCGTCGAAGAACGGGCGTCCGCCGACCGCGTCGAACACCGAGATCTCGCCGCCCGCGCCAGCGCCCTCGCTCATGCCAGCTTGCTCCGCGGGCCGAAGAAGCCGCCGGCCGGCCGGGCGTGCGCGTGGAAGTGGTCCGGGATGTTGCGCATGTTGCCGTCGACCCAGTGGTCGCCCAGCTCGGCGCCGGCCACGTCGGCGAGGTGGCGCATCATGTGGTCGCGCTCGTCGGTGGCCGGCTCGGTGCCGTGCGCCCGCCAGACGACCATCGGCGTGGCGCAGATCTCGCATTCGGCGATCCAGCAGATGTCGTCCTCGTGGAACCACGGCGTGATCCGGGCGGCCTCGCAGAGGGGGCAGGACGGATCGTTCGGACGGAGAGCGTCGGCCACCCGCGCATGGTACGAGCATTCGCCGATGGGCCCGCTACGGTCCAACCGTGGACGTCTCGCCGCCGACCCCACCTCCCCGCCGGGCCGGTTCGGGCTATGTGGTGGTGCCGGGTTCGGGCCGGGGCCCGGGCGTGCTGGTCCTGCACTCGTGGTGGGGGCTCACGCAGTTCTTCCGCAACATCTGCGACCGGCTGGCCGACGAAGGCTTCGTGGCGCTGGCCCCCGACCTGCACGGCGACGACCGCACCGCCGATCGGCCCGACGAGGCCGAGGCGCTGCTGGCGTCCACCGACCCCGACCGCACGGCCAAGCTCGTGGCCGCGTCGATCGTCACGCTGCGCGGCATGCCGGCCACCCCCGATGGCCCGATCGGCGTCATCGGCTTCTCGATGGGCGCGTCGTGGGCGCTGTGGGCGGCCAGCCGGTTCCCCGACGACGTGGCCGCGGTGGTGGCGTACTACGGCACGCAGGACGTCGACTTCGCCGCCGCGCAGGCGGCGTTCCAGGGCCACTTCGCCGAGCACGACGAGTTCGTGTCCGACGACCAGCTGGTCGAGATGGAGGCCCACCTGCGGCTCCTCGACAAGGACGTCGACTTCCACCGCTACCCCGGCACCGGCCACTGGTTCGTCGAGGAAGATCAGGCTGCGGCGTACGTGCAGAGCGCGGCCGACCTGGCATGGGAGCGCACGGTCGCCTTCCTGCACCAGCACCTCGACCCCCTCCTATCGGGCGCCGCACCACACGAGGACCACCAGGCCGGCCCCGACGTGCTCGTGGTCGAGCCGCCCGCAGAGCCCGGCTCCGAGCCGCCTGCGCCCAGCGTCTGACGCCCGCGGCCAGGCTCCGCGCGGTTCGGGACGCTGCCGCCGGACGGTACGGTGCGGCTCCGTGTCACGCCCCTGCCATCGCTGCGCCCTCCTCGTCGCCTCGTGCGCCGCGGTGGTGGCCTGCTCGTCGAGCTCGGGCCGCGCCGCCGGAACCTCGGGGTCGACGACGGGCCCACCGGTGAGCGCGAGCAGCGCGACCACCGCCAGGGTGCCGTCCACCACGACGACCACGGCCCTGGTCACGACCACCACGGCCGCGCCGCCCAAGGTCGGGTTCCCGACCCCGCGCGCCGCGCTCGAGCACCTGCTCGGTGCGCTGCCCTCCAACGACCGCGTCGGTGCGGCGCAGGGGGCCGAACCGGCGGCGGTCGACGCGCTGTTCGCGCTGCAGGGCAAGGCCCTGCGGATCTACCAGTGCGACACGGCCGAGTTCATGACGTCCGGCTGCACGATCCGCGCCGCGGACGGGACCGGCCAGGTGAACATGGCCAAGCGACCCGAGGGCTGGATCGTCACGTCGCTGTTCTGGTCACCCGCCTGACCGTCGGCTCAGCCGTGGACGAGGGCGGGCACGTCGTGGGACGTGGCGTCGGCCGCCTGGCCCAGCAGCGGGAGACCGAGGCGGTTCTCGATCGATCGCAGCAGGTCGTACTGGTCGGTGTCGGTGACGTCGACGCCGGCCGGGAGGCCGGGGCCGAGCACGAAGGTCGGGATGTGGCCCCCGTGCGAGCGGGCGCCGCAGCAGGACGTGCGCTTCTCGTGGAGCGAGCCGCCGCCCTCGTCCCAGGTCAGCACGAACCGGCTGCCGGGCTTCCACGCGGGTGAGCTCTTGGTGGCCCCGAGCACCGTGGCCAGCAACGCGTCGGCGGCCCGCACCAGCGACGTCTCGTTGTCGGCGTGGCCGGTGCCGTGCATGTCGTTGGCGAGGTCGGGGACGACGAACGAGACGGTCGGCAGCGCGCCCGATGCGAGGTCGGGCAGGAGCCGATCCATCGAGACGACCTTCCCGCACGCCGCCGGGTCGTCGATGACGTTGCGGAAGCTGAGGGCGGGAACGTGGCGGCGCACGAAGTTGCCCTGGTCTTTGCCGAGGTAGCAGTTGCCGGCGTAGCCCTGGGCGTACACCTTCCAGGAGATCCCGGCCTGCTGCATCTGGTTGAAGATGTTCTCCGCGTCGTAGGTGCAGGTGCCGCAGTCGTTCGTGGCGCCTTGCGTGCTGCCGCTCGTGAGGGCGAGGTAGTTCGGCAGCGACGGGTGGGTCGTGGCGAACATCTGGGTGAGCGACACCGAGGCGTTGGCGAGCGCGTTGATGGCCGGTGCCTCGGGCCGCCCGATGACCTGGGAGTAGGCGTGGTTCTCCTCGATCATCACGATCAGCCGGGCGCCGGTCGGGGGCTTCGAGGCCGAGGTCGGCGGGCTGCTCCCGCCGGAGCTGCTGCTGCAGCCGACCAGAGCGGCGGCGAGGGCGAGCACCAGCGCTGAGCAGAGGGCAGGTCGAGGCACGGGCGGAAACGTAACCGCCGCGACCCGCAGGTCCGCAGGCGGCCTCGGCGGTCAGGAGCCGTCGAGCGCGGCGCGCAGCGACGTCGTGAACGCGTGGATCTCGTCCACCGGTGCGCCGGCGAGGAGGCGCCGCATCAGCGCGGAGGCGACGATCACCCCATCGGCGTTGGCGGCGAGCTGGCGGGCCTGGTCGGGGCCGGACACGCCGAAGCCCATCAGCACCGGGGTGTCGGTGGCGTCCTTGAGCCGGCGGGCCAAGACCGCGGATTGTTCGCCCACGACGGCCCGCTCGCCGGTGATGCCCATGAGGTTGACGCCGTAGACGAAGCCGCGGCTGGCCGCGCAGAGCGCCTTCAAGCGGTCGTCGGGCGTGATCGGGCCGGCGAGCAGGATCGTCTCGATGCCGGCGGGCACCGCGGCGGCCTGCCAGGGCGGCTGCTCCTCCAGCGGGAGGTCCGGCAGGATGATGCCGGAGACGCCGGCGGCCACGAGATCAGCGGCGAACCGCTCGTGGCCCGCCCGGAACACGAGGTTGTAGTAGGTCATCACGACCAGCGGCACCCCGGCGTCGATGTCGCGGAGCCCATCGAGGATCGACGCCGGCGTGGCGCCCTCGGCCAGCGCCTGCTCGGAGGCGGCCTGGATGACCGGGCCGTCCATCGCCGGGTCCGAGAACGGCAGCCCGATCTCGATGGCGTCGGCTCCGGCGTCGGCGAGCGCCCGCACCACGTCCGTCCAGGCGCCAAGGCCGCCGGTGACGTACGGGACGAGCAGCTTGCGGCCGGCGGCGCGCTGGGCGCGCAGGTGGGCTTCGAGCGGGCCGGGCTCGGTCACGAGCGTCGGGCCATGATGTCCATGACCTGGGCGACGTCCTTGTCGCCGCGGCCCGAGAGGTTGATCAGCACGGTGCGGCCAGCGAGCGACGCCCGCTCGCGCAGCACCCAGGCCAGCGCGTGGGCCGGTTCGAGGGCCGGGATGATGCCCTCGGTGCGGGTGAGCGTGACGAACGCGTCGAGGACCTCGTCGTCGTTGACCGAGTGGTACTTGGCGCGGCCGATCTCGGCGAGGTGCGCGTGCTCGGGACCGACGCCGGGGTAGTCGAGGCCGGCCGAGATCGACTGGGCCTCGAGCACCTGGCCAACCTCGTCCTGCATGAGGAACGACTTCATGCCGTGCACGACGCCCGGCACGCCACGGCCGATCGCGGCCCCGCCGGCCGGCTCGACGCCCACCAGCTCGGCGTCGGTGTCGGCGAACCCGCTGAAGATGCCCGCCGCGTTCGACCCACCGCCCACGCAGGCGACCACGACGTCGGGGTCGGCGCCGCCGAGCAGCGACCGGCTCTGCTCGCGGGCCTCGTCGCCGAGCACCCGGTGCAGCTCACGCACCATCCACGGGTACGGGTGCGGGCCCATGACCGAGCCGAGGCAGTAGTGCGAGGTCTCGACGGTGGCCACCCAGTCGCGCATGGCCTCGTTGACGGCGTCCTTGAGGGTGCGGCTGCCGGAGTGCGCGGGGCGCACCTCGGCGCCGAGCAGGCGCATCCGGAACACGTTGAGCTCTTGGCGGACCATGTCGACCTCGCCCATGTACACGACGCACTCGAAGCCCATGAGCGCCGCCGCGGTGGCGGTGGCGACGCCGTGCTGGCCGGCGCCGGTCTCGGCGACCAGCCGCTGCTTGCCCATGCGCTTGGTGAGCAGGGCCTGGCCGAGCACGTTGTTGATCTTGTGCGAGCCGGTGTGGTTGAGGTCTTCGCGCTTGAGGAGGATGCGGACGCCGGTCTCCTCCGAGAGGCGGACGCACTCGGTGAGCGGCGACGGACGGCCCGCGTAGTCGCGCAGCAGGCCGTCAAGCTCGGCGCGGAACACCGGGTCGGCCCAGGCGTCGCGGAACGCGGCCTCGAGCTCGATGCAGGCCGGCATGAGGGTCTCGGGGATGTAGCGACCGCCGAACTCGCCGAAGCGGCCGTCGGGGCTCGGTTCGCCCATGAAGGAGGCCGGGTGCGGCGCGGCCGGCGGTTCGCTGGTGGGGGCCGGGTCGGTCACAGGCGGTCGTCTTCCATCCAGTCGTAGGGTCCGGCGCCGGCCGGTCGGTGCGCGGGCGGGGCCGCCGCGCGGGCGGCGTCGATGAACGCCTTGACCTTGCGGGCGTCCTTCTGGCCGGGCTCGCCGCCGTCCTCCTCGACGCCGGTGGCCACGTCCACTCCCCACGGGCCGACCCGGCTGATCGCGTCGGCCACGTTCTCGGGCGTGAGGCCGCCGGCCATGATCACCCGGCGGCCGTCGGGGCGGCCTTCGGCCAGCGACCAGTCGAAGACGATGCCCGACCCCGGGACCGGCGAGTCGATGAGGATGGCGTCGGCGCCGTACGCGTCGGCCCGGTCGAGCCCGGGCGCGCCGGCCACGAAGCCCTGGATCACGAACGGGACCCGCGAGCGGATCCAGCGGGTCGTCTCGGGGGTCTCGTGCCCGTGCAGCTGCGCGGCGCGCAGGCCGGCGCTGTTGACGATCTCGACCACGCGTTGCGGCGCCTCGTCGCGGAAGACGCCGACCGTGAGGATCTCGGGCGGCAGCCGCTTGGCGATGTCGCGGGCGATGGTCGGGGCGATCTGCCGCTTCGAGGGCGCGAAGATGAAGCCGACCGCGTCGGTGCCCATGGCCACCGCCAGCAGGGCGTCTTCCTCGCGGGTGATCCCGCAGATCTTCACGAACATCAGCGCGATGCTACGGGACCCCCGGCCCCGCTCACGCCATGAGTTGCCCCGACCCGGCCGCGCCGTCGGACGGGCGAGGCCGGGTTCGGCCGGTGCCGATCCGAGGTTTCGCTCAGGCCTGGGCGTGGACGGACCGCAACGCCGCGGTCGCGGCGCGGGGGTCGCCCGAGGTGACCAGCGACTCGCCGACGAGGACGGCGTGGTAGCCGGCATCGGCCAGGGCTTGCGCGTCCGACGGCCCTTGGACACCCGATTCGGCCACCCGCACCACGCCCTCGGGCATGAGGGGCGCCAGAGCGACGGCGCGGGCGGTGTCGACCTCGAAGGTCACGAGGTCACGCTGGTTGACCCCGACCATCGTGGCGCCAACGGCCAGCGCGCGGGCCAGCTCGGGCTCGTCGTGCACCTCGACCAGCGCGTCGAGGCCCAGCTCCACGGCGAGGTCGTGGAGGGAGCGCAGCTCGGCGTCGTCGAGGGCGGCGGCGATGAGCAGCACGGCGTCGGCACCCATCAGCCGGGCGTCGCAGACGTCGATGGCCGAGACCGTGAAGTCCTTGCGCAGGACGGGAAGGGCGCATGCGGCGCGGGCCGCCCGTAGGTCCGCGGCCGAACCGCCGAAGAAGGCCTCGTCGGTGAGCACGGAGAGGCAGGTGGCGCCGCCGGCCTCGTACGCGCTGGCGACCGCGGCGGGGTCGAGGTCGGGCACGAGCGCGCCCTTGGACGGCGACCGTCGCTTCACCTCGGCGACCACGGCCAGGCCGTCGGCAGCGGCCAGCGCGGCGCGGAACCCCCGGGTGGGCGTGTCGACCGCGGCGGCCG
>JAODBM010000083.1 GCA_025463985.1 Acidimicrobiales bacterium | reverse complement strand
CGGCCGCGTGCGGGCCGGCGAGGCGGCGCGCCAGACGCTCATCGAGGCCAACCGGCGCCTCGTCGTGTCGATCGCCCGCCGCCACGTCCGCGCCGGCCTGCCCACCGAGCTGCTCCTCGCGGCCGGTGACCGCGCGCTCGAACGGGCCGTCGATCGCTACGAACCGCGCGGCGACCTCGCCTTCAACGCGTTCGCCCGCTGGTGGATCGAACAGGCCGTGCGGGCCGCTGCCGCGACGCCTGCCGGCGAGCCGCCCGACCCCGGTGACGCCGGCGCCACCCTGCTGACCGCCCTCGGCCAGCTGCACGAGCCGGACCGCCGGGTCCTGGAGCTGCGACTTGGGCTCACCGGTGGCCGCCCGATGTCCGCCGGCGAGGCCGCGCAGGTGCTGGGCGCCGCTCCCGAGCGGGTCGAGGAGGCCGAGGAGCGGGCCCTGGCCAAGCTTCGGCACCCCTGCACGCCCGGCAACCTGCGCCACCTCCGCCGCATCTGAACCCGGGCCAGCGGGGTCCGCTGCCGACCCGGCGGGCTCAGACCGGGTCTCGGCGCCGACCGGGTTGCGGTGGCGCGCTCGACGCCGGGGCCTGCGGGCGGTGCGACGAGCGGGCCAGCGCCACGAGCGCCGTGGCCGTCTCGTGCTGCAGCTCGGGCAGCTCCTCGCGGGGGAACCAGCGGGCCTCAAGGATCTCGGGCGAGCCCGGCCGGGCGCGCGACGGATCGACGTCGGCGGCGAGCCGGGCGCGGAACACCACGTCCACCCGCTGCGGCGGGGGGTCGACGACGACGGCCGGCTCGCCGACCAGGTCGACCCGCAGCCCGACCTCCTCGAACACCTCCCGGCGAGCGGCGTCGGCCGCGTCTTCGCCCCGCTTCAGCAGCCCTCCCGGCACGCCCCAGCGGCGGCGGTAGACGTGGCGCACGAGCAGGATCGCGGCGTCATCGCGCTCGATGAAGCACATCGCCCCGACCGTGAACGAGGGAGAGATGGTGCGCACGACCAGCCGCCGACCCTTCGTGGGCAGCCGGCGGTAGACGTGCAGCAGCGAGAGGTGGAGCCGGGCGAGCACCCGTTCAGCCTACGGGCGCACCCGGACCCGGCCGTCCGCACGGCGGGTCATGAGGATGTTCAGGCTCCGCGGCCGATCCCGCCGGGGTGGGCCCGGCGCAGGCCGTCCAGGACGCCGGAGGTCGCGCCGGCCACCGGCGTGCGGCGGTCGTGGTGCTCCAGCGTCACCAGGTCCCGTCCGGCCACGTCTTCGACGAGGGCGCCCGCTTCGCGGCACACCAGGAGCCCACCGAGGTAGTCCCATGGGCCGAGCTGGTCGACGGTGCAGTCGAGATAGCCGTCGAGCGTGCCGTCGGCCACCGCGCAGAGGTCGAGCGCGGCGGCGCCGAGCGCGCGGTACTGCGCCCAGCCGCCGGGCGCGGCCGGCAGGCCGTTGAGGCCGACGATGGCCGCGTCGAGCGCCCGGCAGCCCGACGGGGCGATCGTGGCACCGTCGCGCCAGGCGCCGCGCCCACGGACGGCGGTCCAGCGGGTGCCATGGCGCAGGTCGGCGACCAGCGCGGCCCGCGGACCCTCGTCGTCGACCGCGCACAAGCTGGTCGCCCACCACGAGACGCCTCGCGAGGCGTTCGTGGATCCATCGAGCGGGTCGAGCACCACGGTGACGGCGCGGTCGGCGTGGTGCCGGCCCGACTCCTCGCTGAGCACGCCGACGCCCCCGCTGACCAGCACGGCGACCGCGGCGGCGTCGGTGGCCAGGTCGCTGTGGTGCTGGCCGGGCCGGGTGCCGGCCTCGCCCCAATCGGCGGTCGCGGCGAGCGCAGCGACGACGGCGGCGGCCGCGTCCTGGAGCAGCCCGAGGAGCTCGTCGTCGGTCACGGCGGCGAATGTAGGCGCTGCCACCCCGATTCCCCGGTGAGCCAGGCCGCACGGCGGCGCGCGGCACGTTCCCTCCGGGTGTCTCCTGTGCGAGGCGCGTGGCAGGCTGGTGGCGTCCGTCCCCCATCAGCAGGAGCCCATGTGGCCGTCATCGACGTCGCCGGGTTCGTCGCCGACCTCAAGGATCACGCGGTCGACCATGGATTCCACGTGCACGACGAGCGCCACTTCGTTGAGACCTACTCCCTGCGCCAGGCGTGGGAGGTCGACCTGCATCCCGAGGACGCCTGCGGCGGCCCGCTCGACCTGCACCTCGCCCTCGAGATCGACCCCCGCGTGCTGCTGTCGTTCGAGGACCTCGTGCTCGAGCTCGACGAGGGCGAGGACCCGCCCGACCTGCACACGTTCCCGCTGCACTTCAACTGGGGGCTGCCCCCACTGGCCCAGGGACCCGACCTGTTGGTCCTGGCCACCGACCTGGCCGGCGTCGGTGGGGTCGAGCTGCCCCTCGAGGTGTCGGCCATCGATTCCTATGCGTCGGTGACCGACGGCGCGGACCGCACGATCGGCATCATCGGCAAGGTCGAGGTGTCCCTGGCCCAGGTCTACGGGGGCCAGCAGGACCTGCTGTGCGACACGCTCGACCGATGCCACGCCGTCAGCGCGTACCTGCTCGAGCACGCCCCGATCTGGCTCGACCAGCGCTGAGCACCGGCCGCGTTCTGCGCCCTGAGGTCGAATTTCGGAGCCGGGTCACCTAGGGTGGCGGTGTTGAGCTGGCCAACCAGGCTGGCTCGTAGTGAAAAAGAGAAGACATTGGCTACAGGCACCGTGAAGTTCTTCAACTCTGAGAAGGGCTTCGGCTTCATCTCACGTGAACAGGGCGACGACGTGTTCGTCCATTACTCCAACATCCAGGGCTCCGGCTACAAGTCGCTCGACGAGGGTCAGCGCGTCGAGTTCGACGTCGCCCCGGGCCGCAAGGGCGAAGAGGCCCAGAACGTCCGGGTCATCTGACCCCAGCTGATGTGGTCGGAGCCGCCGGCCTTGTGCCGGCGGCTCCGTCATGTCCGCTACCGGGCGCTCCGCCCGACCGAGCACCGCCGAAGGGATCCACCACATGGCTGCGAACCGCACCAGCTTCGAGAAGCTCCAGCGAGACCGGGCCAAGAAGGCCAAGGCTGCTCTCAAGCGTGAGAAGCGCCTGGAGAAGGGCGAAGACGGTCCCGAGGGGACCGACGAGACGACCACCACGCCCGAGTGGCTGAACCTGCCCCCGGGCCAGGCGCCCTCGGCCGGCGACCTCCTCGAGATGGTCGCCACGCTGCACCGGCAGTTCGAGAACGAAGAGATCTCGTTCGACGAGTTCGAAGAGCGCAAGACCGAGCTCTTCGCCAGCCTCTCGGTGGACTGACGGCTCAGGCCGTCGCCCAGATCAGGACCTCAGCTCCTGCCGGGCCGGCCGTGAGCTTCGGGCCATCCGCGCCGACGAGGCGCACGGCGTCACCTTCGGCCAGTGGGCCGGCGCCTTCCAAGTCGGCTCCGCCGACGGCGACGAACAGGTGGACGTGGCGACCGTCGGGCACCGCCACCGTCTCACCGGGCTTGAGCCGGCCGCCCCACAGCACCGCGTCGCGCTGGCGGATCGAGATCGCCGCGTCGTGGCCCTGGCCCGAGGCGATGGGCTGGAGACCGCCTTTGTCGAGCTCGCCGTTGATGTCGCGCTGCTCGTAGCCGGGGTCGACGCGCTCGGTGTCGGGCGGCACCCACATCTGGATGAAGTGCACGTCCTCGCTCGACGACGGGTTCATCTCCGAGTGCCAGATGCCGGTGCCGGCGCTCATGCGCTGGGCGAGGCCGGGATAGAGCTCGCCCCGGTTGCCTTCGGAGTCCTTGTGCTCGAGCCGGCCGGAGAGCACCCAGGTGACGATCTCCATGTCCTGGTGCGGGTGCGTGCTGAACCCGGTGGCGGCGGCGACGCGATCGTCGTTGGCGACCAGCAGCAGGCCGTGGTGGGTGTTCGCCGGGTCGTAGTGATGGCCGAAGCTGAAGCTGTGCCGGCTGTCGAGCCAGCCCGCGCTGGTGTGCGGGCGGCTCTCGGAGCGGCGGATGTCGGTGGTGGCACTCATGTTTCGACCTCGCTCGGACGTCGGAATGTGATCACCACCGCCAACATAGTTGCGCACGCAACTATTCCTGGCCTGTGGCCCAACCGGTGATTCTGATGCCTTCCCCCCAACGGTCGCATAGGGCCGGGAGCCGGCGGGCAGTCAGGACGGCCAACCGAGACGAAGAGGTCGCGATGCAGGCAGTGACGTGGCAGGGCAAGCGGAACGTTCAGGTCGAGACGGTCCCGGACCCGACGATCGAGCAGCCCACCGATGCGATCGTGCGCATCACCTCGACCAACATCTGCGGCTCTGACCTGCACCTCTACGAGACTCTCGGCCCGTTCATGGACAAGGGCGACATCCTCGGCCACGAGCCGATGGGGATCGTCGAGGAGGTCGGCTCCGAGGTGTCCAACCTGCGGGCGGGCGATCGCGTGGTCGTGCCGTTCCAGATCTCCTGCGGCCACTGCTTCATGTGCAGCGAGCACCTCTACACGCAGTGCGAGACGACCCAGGTGCGCGACCACGGCACCGGCGCCGCGCTGTTCGGGTTCTCCACGCTGTACGGCCAGGTGCCGGGCGGCCAAGCCGAGTACCTCCGGGTGCCGCAGGCCCAGTTCACGCACATCAAGGTGCCCGACGGCCCGCCCGACGAGCGGTTCGTGTACCTCTCCGATGTGCTGCCCACCGCCTGGCAAGCCGTCGCCTACGCCGACGCCCCGAAAGACGGGACGCTCGCCGTGCTCGGCCTCGGCCCGATCGGTGACATGGCCTGCCGCATCGCCCTCCAGCGCGGGGTCGAGCGGGTCATCGGCATCGACCTGGTGCCCGAGCGCCTCGAGCGCGCGCAAGCCCGCGGGGTCGAGGTCATCGACCTGCGCGAGCACGAGAAGGATCTCGGCGCGGTCGTGCGGGAGATGACCAGCGGGCGCGGGCCCGACGCCGTGATCGACGCCGTCGGCATGGAGGCCCACGGCTCGCCCCTCGGCAAGCTCGCCCACCAGCTCACGTCGCTGCTGCCGAAGAAGGTCGCGGAGCAGGTGATGGAGAAGGCGGGGGTGGACCGCATGGCCGCCCTCTACTCCGCCATCGACATGGTGCGCCGCGGCGGCACGATCTCGATCATCGGCGTGTACGGCGGCATGGCCGACCCGCTGCCGATGATGACCCTGTTCGACAAGCAGATCCAGCTGCGCATGGGCCAGGCGAACGTGAAGCGCTGGGTGGACGACATCTTCCCGCTGCTCACCGACGACGACGTGCTCGGGGTCGAGTCCTTCGCCACGCATCGCGTCCCCCTCACCGAGGCCCCCGAGGCCTACGAGATGTTCCAGAAGAAGCAGGACGGCGCGGTGAAGATCGTCCTCAAGCCCTGACCCGTCCTCCCACCGGAACTACGTGGACACGGGGTGAACCGGGGGCGGGATGGTCGTAGGTTCGCCAGGCGTGGACCTCGATCCGCTCATCCAGCTCGAGCAGCTCGTCCTCGATCTGCACGCCCTCGACGACGAGATCGACGCCGCCCGGGCCCGCGCCGAGGAGATCCTCGACCGTCTGGCGGAGCCGACCCTCGAGCCTGGATCGATCGAGCACGCGGCGCTCGTCGAGGGCCTGAAGGCGTCGTCGGCCGACATCGACGACCTCGAAGCCCGCCGGGCCGAGCTCCAAGTCCGCCTCGACCGCCTGCGGTCGACGATCGAGCCCCACCGCGACTGACCACCGCCGTGGCGAACCTTGTGGGAGACCCCCGGGGCCGTCCCGGGGGCCTTCCCGTCGGTGCAGCGAGCGCTTACTGCACCTCGACGTGGCGCGCCTGCTCCGACATGGCCTTGGGTACGCGGAGCGTGAGCACGCCGTCTTCGAGCGTGGCGCTGACGTTGTTGGGGTCGACGTCGTCGGGCAGCACGAGCTCGAAGTAGAACCGGCCGACGCTGCGCGTCTGACGGCGCAGGACGCCCTTGCGCTCGCGCTCCTTGCGCTCGCCCGAGATCGTGAGCCGCCGGTTCATCACAGCGATGTCGATGTCGGACTTGTCGACGCCGGGCAGCTCGAGGTCGACGATGTACGCGTCGTCGGTCTCCTCGACGTCGGCGAGCGGCACGAACGCCTCTTGGGCCGGGGCCATGCCCGTCCAGGTCTCGGGCAGACGGTTGAGCATGCGCTCGAGGTCGGCGAGCGGGTCCCACTGCTGCTGGGTGCCCCGCTCCGTCCGTTGGTTGCGAACAGCCAGTGCCATCGACGCGCCTCCTGTTGTGCGGCCCGGGCCGAGTCGGGGCCGATGCGGTCCACCATGACGAGGACGAGGCGACAGCCGACACCCGTGAACGCGTAGTCCTCCGCCGGAGACGGCCACGACCCCGCCGTGCGAGGCGGCCCGGCGCGACGCTGGCGACATGACTCCCCCGGAGGCCGCTCGCGACGCGGCCGGCACGCCGCTGTTCGTCGACGGCAACAACGTCATGGGTGCGGCCGCCGACGGCTGGTGGCGCGACCCGCACGCCGCGGTGCGCCGGCTCGCCGACCGGATCACGTGCTGGGCCCAGGCCACCGGGCGTCCGGTGGTGCTCGTGCTCGACCGCCCCCAGCCCGACCTCCCGGAGGGGGACCACGACGGTATCGCCGTGCGCTACGCCACCCGCCGGGGGCGCGACGCGGCCGACGAGCGGATCCTCGAGCTGCTCGACGAGGGTGGGCTCGGTGAGGTCGAGGTGGTCACGTCGGACCGTGCGCTCGCAGCGGCTGCCCGCGAGCGAGGCAGCCGGGTGACGGGCGCGGGCCGCTTCCTCGCGCAGCTCGACCGACTCGGCTGCTGACCCCCCGCCCCCTGCCAATACCGAGCGAATGTGGAGTAGAAGCGGTCGTGCAGGCGCGCGACTTGCGACCAGGTTCCGGCGGGCCACGGGTCAGACGGGCAGGAGCGGCACGAGGTCCTTGGGCATGGTGGCGGCGATGTCGGCCCACTCGCCCGGCGACACGAAGCGCCGCAGCGCCTGCAGGACGCTCGTGACCAGCGGCTCGATGCCGGTCTCGACCTCGAACGGCAGCTCGGCCGTCACCCGGTCGAGCAGGTCGTCGCGGTGCATCTTGATGGGCACGCGGGCCGGCACCCAGTCCTCGTAGAACACGCCCCGCACGAGGACGGGCAGCTGGGCGGCGACGTGCGCAGACTCGTTCACGGTCAGGCGATCGCGCACGGCGTGCAGGACGGTCCGCATGGCGTCGTAGGGGCGGTTGTGGGGCTCGCGTGGCCAGCCGTTCGCGTCGGCGATGGCATGGAGGATCTCGTTCGTCTTCTGCACGGTGGCGTCGAAGCTGGAGAGTCCGGTCGCGGTCATGGGGCGCCTCCTCGGGGGTGCGCCCCCAGCGTCGACCGCTCTGGCGGGCCCAGGCACCCCGCGGCTGCGTAGTTCGGCTACGGCCAGGCGGTGGTGGCGGCCTCGTAGGAGAGGGCCAACGCGGCCAGCCGCGGCTCGGAGCCGGGTGGGCCCACGAGCTGGAGCCCGACCGGCAGGCCGTCCTGCGAGCCGCAGGGCACCGAGATGGCCGGGAAGCCGATGAAGCTCCACGGGATCGCGTTGCGGGCGAGCACCATCAGGTAGCGGGCGAAGTCGGTGCGGGGCGGGGCCACGACCGGGACCGTCGGCATGGCCAGGACGTCGTGGTGCGCGAACACGCCGGCCATCGCCGCGCCGAGGTCGGCGCGCACCCGCTGCGCGTCGAGGTAGTCCATCGCGGTGATGGACTCGGCCGCCGCGAGCTGATCGGCCACCTCGTCCCAGTAGAGCGAGCGGTTGAGGCCGAGCGAGCGGTGGGCCGTGGCCGCTTCGCAGCGGCTGACCACGAGGCCACCCGCGCTGGCGACGTCCAGGTCGAGGTCGTCGGGCCGCTCCGTCGGCTCGAGCGCGTGGCCGAGCGCGGCCAGGACGTCGAGCGCGGCGCGCACGAGCGCCTCGACCGCGGGATCACAGCCCTTGAACGGCGCGGCGGGGACGCCGATGCGGGCCGGGGGCGGCAGGTCGCCCAGCACGCGAGGGCCGTCGAACAGCACCTCCAGCAGCAGCGCGGCGTCCCCCACCGTGGCGGCCAGGGGCGCCACGTGGTCCATCGTCCACGAGAGGGCCAGGACGCCGTCGGTGGGGATCCGCCCATACGTCGGCTTGAAGCCCACCGCACCCGACAGCGCGGCCGGCACGCGGATCGAAGCGCGCGTGTCGGTGCCCAACGAGCCGAGGCCCATGCCGGTGATCACCGCCACCGCCGACCCGCCGCTCGAACCCCCAGGGATGCGCTCGGGGTCGCGAGGGTTGCGCGACTGCGGCGACGTGACCCCCAGGGCGAACTCGTGGGTGGCCGCCTTGCCGAGCACGATCGCCCCGGCGGCCCGCAGCCGAGCGACCGCGACGGCGTCCTGGGTGGGCCGGCCGAGGTAGGCGAGCGACCCGGCGCGGGTCGGTAGGCCGGCCACGTCGATCACGTCCTTGACCGTGATCGGCACGCCGTGCAGCGGGCCGCGGGCGACGCCGCAGCGGTGCTCGTCGTCGAGCCGCGCCGCCGCGGCGCGGGCGCCATCGCGGTCGACCTCGACGAGGCCGCGGTAGTGGTCGTTGTCGCGGTCGACCGCGGCCAAGGCCGCCTCCACGAGCTCGCTCGCGGTGGTCTCGCCGGAGGCCAGCGCGACCAGCGCGGAGTGGATGGGGCCGGTCGGCTCCGGCGCCGGTCCCGCGGTCGAGCCGTTGAGGGATGGGCGGGCCACCCGCGGCGTCGGGGGCGGCAGCGTGTAGTCGATGGCGGGGCGCAGGCGCGGCGAGGACAGGGCGCGCGCGTCGAGCGTGGCGCGGGCGTCGTGGAACGCGGGACCGGCGGTGCTCCCGGTGATCCGCGTCATCCGGCGACGGCAGCGAGGAGGGCGCTCGAGGGGGCGACCGCCCCGAACACCCCGCCCTGCATGGTCACCATCTTGAGCGCGGCCTCGTAGTTGCCCACGTCAGTGGCCCCAGTGCAGTCCGAGAGCAGGAGGCACTCGTAGCCGCGGTCGTTGGCCTCGCGCATCGTCGTGTGCACGCAGACGTCGGTCGTGATGCCGGTGAGCACGATGTGGGTGATGGCGTTGCGGCGCAGCACGAGGTCGAGGTCGGTGGCGTAGAACGCGCCCTTGCCGGGCTTGTCGATCACCACCTCACCCTCGATCGGCGCGACCTCCGGCACGATGTCCCATCCGGGCTCGCCCCGCACGAGGATGCGACCGCAGGGGCCGGGGTCGCCGATGCCCGCGCCCATCCGCTGCGAGCGCCACAGCTTGTTGGGCGGGCAGTCGGACAGGTCGGGCCGGTGGCCCTCACGGGTGTGCACGACGAGCCACCCCTCGGCGCGGGCCATGGCCAGCACCTCGGCCGTCGGGCCCAGGCCGGCGCGGGTGAGCTGCAGGTCGTAGCCCATCGTGTCGACGTAGCCACCGGGACCGCAGAAGTCGGTCTGCCAGTCGATGCACACCAGCGCGGTGTGGTCGGCCTCGATCCGGCTGTCGTAGGGCCACGGGTAGGGGTCGGCCTCGACGGTTCCGTTGGTCATCAGGTCTCCTGAGGGGTCGTGAGGGGTGAGGGCGGTGACGGCGCGTCGGGCCGCGGGTCAAGCGCGCGCCGCACCGCGAACGAGGTGCCGATGGCGCCGAAGATGCCGCCCGACATCGTCACGCTGCGCAGGGCGCGGGCGCCGACCTCGACATCGTGCGGCGCGCACGCGTCGGTCAGCACGAGGCACTCGTAGCCGCGGTCGTTGGCGCTGCGCAGCGTGGAGTCGACGGTGACCTCCGAGGCCAGGCCGCCGAGCAGCAGGTGGTCGCGGTGGGCGAGGCGCAGCACGTCGTCGAGCCGCGACCCGAAGAACCCGTCGGCACCGGTCGCGTCGACGACATGGTCAAGGGTGAGCGCCTCGGGCAGGACGAGCTGCCAGCCGGCCGAGCCGACCGCGGGCAGGGTTCGGGGCCGGTTGGTGGCCCAGGGGGCGGGGTCGCCGTGGCGGAGGGCGACCACGATGCCGCCGGCGCCGCGGACGTCCGCGGCGAGGGCGACGAGGGCGGCGACCGCCGGGAACGGATCCGCCGAGCGCTCGGACCAGTGGTGCTGGCCGCCGGCGATGACGAGGGCCAGGCGGCGACCGGAGAGGTCGGCGTCCCAGGGCCAGGGATAGGGATCGGTGTGGGTGACGATGGTCATGGTGCTGGTTGCGGAGGCGGGTGACGTTCGAAGGTCCGTCACCCGCCTCCGCTCCGGTCAGCTCTTGGGGATCTGGCCCACGACGCCCTTCACGAAGACCGTGTTCTTGGTCTCGATCTCGGCGTATGCGGGAACCACGCCCTTGGCCCAGAGCACGGTGCCGTCCTGGGCGATCACCGGTCCGGCGAACGGCGAGCCGGTGGTGCTGATCAGCGTCTTCGCCTTGGCGATGAGCGCCTGGGTGGCGGCGTCGACGCTGGGCCCGTACTTCGACTGCACGAACGGGTTCTTGCCGTCCTTGAAGCCGACCCGGAAGTTGGCGTTGTACTTGCTGCCGGTGAACGACCCGGCCAGCGCCGTCTTGACGATGTCGGTGTAGAGGTCGGCCCACGCCCACTCGCTGCCGGTCAGCCAGCCCTTGGGGGCGAGCGACGAGGCATCGGCGTGATAGCCGACCACCATCGCCCCGGCGGCCTCGGCCGCCTTGGTGATCGTGCCGGTGCAGTCCTGGTGCTGGGTGATGACGTCGACGCCCTGGGACAGCAGGCTCTTCGCGGCATCGGCCTGCTTCGACGGGTCACACCAGTTCGAGGTGTTGACCACCAGCGTCTGGGCCTTCGGGTTCACCGACTGGGCGCCGAGCGTGAAGGCGTTGATGTTGGAGATCGTCTGCGGGATCGGGAAGGCGTAGACGTAGCCGAGCTTGTTCGACTTGGTGGCCTTGCCGGCGGCGATGCCCGCCAAGTACACGGGCTCGTAGACCGTGCCGAAGTAGGTGCCGGCGTTCGCCGGGATCGTGCCCTTGATGAAGTTGCCCTGCTGCACCACCGCCACGTCGGGATGGGCGGCCGCCACCTTCATCGCCGCGTCGAGGTGGCCGTAGCTGGTGGCGAAGATGATCTTGGCGCCCTTGGCGATCATGCCCTCCATGACCCGGGTGGCGTTGTCGTCCTCGGGGACGTTCTCGGCCGTGAGCACCTTGAGGTCGGGATAGGCCTTCTCGACGGCCTTGGCGCCGTCGTAGGCGGCCTGGTTGTAGCCGAAGTCGGACTTGGGGCCGACGAAGATGAACCCGACGGCCGTGCTGCCCTTGCCGGGCGCGGAGCTGGCGCCGCCGCCCCCGCCCCCGCCCGACGCCGCGGTCGAGCCGGTGTTCTTGCCGCAGGCGGCGGCGATGAGGGACAGGGCGAGCACCAGGGCGAGCAGAGAGGACCTGCGTTTGGGCATGACGGAGCCTTTCGGGAAAGCGTGAACGGACGGGAGGGAGATCGGGTGGCGGCGCCGCAAGCGGCGCGCGTGGGAGAGGTCAGTTGCCGGCGGTCTCGAACACCTTCTTGAGCTCTTCGGGAGCTTCAGCCACCCCCCGCCGGCCGAGCACGACGAGCACCACGATGGTGAGGAGGTACGGCAGCGCGTCGAGGGCGAACTGGTTGATCCCGTAGCCCCGCGCCTGCAGGGCCGGCGAGAGGGCGAGCGCCGCGCCGAAGAGCCAGGCGCCGGCCATCACCCGGAACGGCTGCCGGGCGGCGAAGATCACGACGGCCACCGCGATGAACCCGCGGCCCTGGATCATGTTCTCGAACCAGGCGTTGGCATAGGCGATCGAGATGTGGGCGCCGCCGATGCCGCCGAGCACGCCGCCGGCGACCACGGCCAGGTAGCGCAGCGGCGCGACCCGATGCCCGTAGGTGGACAGCACCTCGGACCGCTCCCCCGCGGCGCGCAGCAGCACGCCCCAGCGGCTCCGGAACAGCAGCCACCAGATGGCCGGCACGAGCACGAACGAGAGGTAGGTCAGCGGGTCGTGGTTGAACAAGATCGTGCCGACCCAAGGGATCTTCGAGAGCAGCGGGATCTTCCATGCGGTGAGCGCCTTCACCTGGGCGCCGACGTAGGAGCCGCCGAACAGCGACGTGAGCCCGAGGGCCAGGAACAGCACGAGGAGCCCGGTCGCGAGCTGGTTGGCCTTCCGATCGATCACGAACCAGGCGAACACGAACGCGAGGAGGCCCCCCGCGACGCCGGCCGCGGCCACGCCCGCCCACGGGTTGCCGGTCTGCGACGCCACCGCGTAGGCGGCCAGCGCGCCGACGAGCATGTTGCCCTCGGTGCCGAGGTTGACGACCCCGGCGCGCTCGCTGATGGTCTCGCCGGAGGCGGCGTAGAGGATGGCGGTGCCGCCGGTGACGGCGCCCGTCAGCACTTCCAGGGCAAGGCTGCTCACGACGACTCCTTTGCGCCCCGCTGCGCCGCGAAGGCGGCGAGCAGGACGAGGGCGATGAGGATGTTCACGGTGGCCCCGGGCAGGTTCGAGTCGATCTGGAGGCTGTCGCCGCCGATCGCGATCGCCGAGAGCACCAGCGCCGCGACCGCGACCTGCAGCGGTCGGTGGCGCCCGAGCCAGCTCGCCAGGAAGCCGAGGTAGCCGTAGGTGGCGCAGAAGCCGGGGCGCAGCTTGAACTCGGCCCCAGCCAGCTGCGTGAGGCCGCCCAGACCGGCCAGCGCGCCGCCGACGAGCATGGCCGAGAGCACGAGGCTGTTGACCCGTAGCCCCGAGCGGCGGGCGGCCTCCGGGTTGCCGCCGACGACGGAGAGCCGGAACCCCCACGACGTGCGCCGCAGCACTAGCCAGCAGATGACTGCGGCGACGAGGGCGATGATGATGCCGATGTGCACCCGGCTCGTGCCGAGCAGCGCGAGCCGCTGGCCGACCGGCAGGGGTGCGCTGGCCGGCTGGCCCGACCCGTTCTTGTCCTTCCAGGACGCGTAGATCAGGTACAGCATCACGTCGACGGCGACGTAGTTGAGCAGCAGCGTGGTCACGGCCTCGTTGATGCCGAACCCGAGCCGCAGACCGGCGGCGATGCCCGACCACGCCGCACCGGCGGCCATGGCCCCCAGCGCCATCAGCAACAGGACGACCGGCGCCGGGAGCGACCCGCCAGCCGCGAGCGACACCCCGGCGCCGGCCACGCCGCCGATGATCAGCTGGCCCTCGCCGCCCACGTTGATCAGGCCGGCACGAGCGGGGACCGAGACGGCCAGCGCCGCCAGCATGATCGGCGTGGCCCGCACGAAGATGCCGCCGAACGCGTCCGAGTTGCTGAACGTCGACTGGATCATCGAGCGGTAGGCCTCGACGGGGTTCACGCCCTTCATGAGCATCAAGCCACCGAAGATCACGATCGCGAGCGACATGGCGACGGCCCAGCGTCCGGCGCCCTTCCACGACCGCGGCGTCGGCGGCTCGTCCGCGACGACGGGCGCGACGTGATCGGTGAGGTCGATCGGCGCCTCGTCGTCCACGCCCGGCGGGTCGCTCGACGCGGGTGGTGCCGTGGGAGCAGTCATGGAGCGTCCTCCTCGGTGACGGGTGCCGCCGACGGGTCGGGCGCGATGTCGCCCGAGATCATCAGCTCGCCGACCGCGTACCGGTCGACGGTGGCGGGGTCGACGATGCCGACGACCTCGCCTTGGTTCAGCACGGCGATGCGGTCGGCCAGCTCGAACAGCTCGTCGAGGTCCTCGGAGATGAGCAGCACGCCGGCGCCGCCGGCCCGCTGGTCGAGCAACAGCTCCTGGGTGCGCCGGGTGGTCGCGATGTCGAGGCCGCGGCTCGGATAGGCGGCCACGACGAGCTCGGCCTGGTCGCCCAGCGCCCGTACCAGCACGACGCGCTGGATGTTGCCGCCCGACAGCGTGGACACGACCCGGTTGGCGGCCGCGACCCGCAGGCGGGTCCGCGAGTCGAGGATCTTGAGCCGCTCGCGCACGGCCTTCCAGTCGAGGCCGAGCCCGCGGCGGAACCGCGGCAGGTCGTCGATGGCCACGTGGCTGGCGACGTCGAGGCCGGGCACGACCGAGTCGGCCACCGGGTCCTCGGGAACGCCGACGGCGCCGGCGTTGCGCGCGCTGCGGGGCGAGACCCGCTTGGCGGCGTGGCCCGAGACCGTCACCGAGCCGGCGTCGGGCGTGCGGAGGCCGAGCGCGACCTCGTACAGCTCGCGCTGGCCGTTGCCGGCGATGCCGGCGATGCCGACCAGCTCGCCGGCCCGCACGTCGAGGTGGACGTCGCGCAGCGCGGCCGGCTTGCCCTTGTCGTGCACCGTGACGCCCGCCAGCCGCAGCGCGACCGGTCCATCGGTGGGCGGCTCGACCCGCTCGGCCGGCAGCGGCGGCACCGTCCGCCCGACCATCGCCTCGATCAGCTCGGAGTCGCTGAGCGTCGCCGGGTCGACCGACCCCAGCACCAGCCGGCCGCCGCGCAGGATCGTGACGCGGTCCGAGACGGACCGGGCCTCGCGGAGCTTGTGGGTGATGATGACGACGGAGAGGCCGACCTTGCGGAGGGTGTCGAGGCCCTCGAAGAGGTGGTCGACCTCCTGGGGTGCGAGCACGCTCGTGGGCTCGTCGAGGATCAGGAGCTTGGCCCCGGTCAGCAGCACCTTGAGGATCTCGACCCGCTGGCGCTCGCCGATCGACAGGTCCCGGACGAGCGCGTGCGGCTCGACCTTCAGCCCGAAGCGCTGGGAGGCCTCGACGATCTGGTCGCTGAGCGCGGCCCGGTCCAGGCGCGGGCCGTGCAGCGGGAGGGCCAGCGAGATGTTCTCGACCACGCGCAGTGCCGGGACGAGGCGCAGGTCCTGGAACACCATGCCGATCCCGAGGTCACGGGCGGTGCCCGGGTCGGGGATGACGACCTCCTGGCCGGCCACGGTGATCGTGCCCTCGTCGGCCGGGTGCACCCCGTACACGACCTTCATCAGCGTGCTCTTGCCGGCACCGTTCTCGCCGAGCACGGCGTGGATCTCGCCGGTTCCGACGGTGAGGTCGACGCCTTCGTTGGCCACGACGTCGCCGAAGCGCCGGGTGATCCCACGCGCCACCAGGAACGGCGTGTCGAGCAGCGTGTCACCCCCGGCGTCGCCCAACGTCGGGATGGCGGTCATCGCCGGCCGCCCGACACCATGCTCGCGATGGCCCGCGCCACCCGTTCCTCGACGACGGCCATGGACGACTCCAGGTGGTTGGTGAAGCGGACCTCGGCACCGGCCACGTCGCCGGCGAGCAGCGCCTCGACCAGACCGAGGTGCTCGACCACAGTGCTGGTGATGCGTTCGGACGAGAGGAAGTCCTGCATGCGCACGACGCGGATGCGCTCGTTGACCTGCCGCAAGAAGTCGACGAGCGGCGGATTGCCGGCGGCGTCGGCCAGCGCGATGTGGAAGGACTCGTCGAGCAGCACGAACTCGGGACCGCGGCTCGGGTCCTCGTCGGCGAGCAGCAGCCAGTCGGCGCGCAGGGACTCGAGCGCGGCGAGGTCGTGGGTGCCGCCGTGGCGGCTCGGCAGGCTGATGGCGCGCAGCTCGAGCGCGGCGCGCACCTCGTAGAGGTTGCGCATGACCTCGACGTCGGGCATCGCCGGCAGGTAGCCGCCGTCGGGCGCCCGGGCCACGAGTCCCTCGACGTGGAGGCGGGCCAGGGCCTCACGCACCGGCGTGCGCGACGCGCCCACGATCGCGGCCAGCCGCTCCTCACCGAGCCGCACGTTGAGCGCGAACTCGCCGGCGAGCAGTCGTCCCTTGAGGTCGCCGTAGGCCTGCTCGGCCCGACTCCCCGTTGGATACGACCTTGTGTACACGCAGGTCAACGTAGGTATGGCCCGTGTCGCCACGATTCCGGTGATGTTGCCGCTCGGACGCGAGCCGCTGACAGATCGCGGCGCGACCCGTTCAGTGAGCGGACACCGCGGGGCTACGAACCCGACAGCATCGACACGTGCGCGTGCACGATCCGCCAGCCGTGGGCGCCGCGGATCCAGGTCTGCGACTGGCGGCCACGACCGGCCGCGGCGCCGTTGCGGAACTCGCAGGCCACCACCGCGGCGTCCCGCCCGAACGTGGTCACGACGACCGGCCCGACCGCTCGATCCGCCGGGATCGCCGGCGCCACCCGCCGCCACGCCGCCACCTCGTCCGCGCCGTACTGCTGGTCGGCGATGCCGTAGCGCACGGTCTCGGGCCCGTCGCGGAACGCGGCGTCGAGCGCATCGAGGTCACCGGCGAGCAGCGCCCGCTCGTACGCCTCGAACGCCAGCGTGACCTCGAGCACGACCTCCGACAGGTTCACCGGCAGGTCCGCGGGCGCGCCGGTCCACCCGCCGACGTCGTCCGCCTTCACCCCTCGACCTGCTCGGCCCACACCGACATCGTCTCGAGCTCGGCACCGCCGAACGTCGTGATCATCGCGACGTCGAGGGCATCGCGGCCGCGACCGATCAGTACCCGGCCGCGGCGCCGCTCGTTGTTGCGTGGGTCGAACGTCCACCACCGGCCGTCGAGGTAGACCTCGATCCAGGCGCAGAAGTCGATCGGCTCACCGGTCGGCGCGACGTCGATCTCGGGCAGGTAGCCGAACACGTACTTGGTCGGGATCGTGAACGCGCGGCAGAAGGCCACGGCCAGGTGGGCGAGGTCCCGACACACCCCGGTGCGCGACGCGAGCACGTCGACGGCGCTGGTGGACACGTCGCTGCTGCCGGCCAGGTAGTCGATCTCGTCGTGGATCCAGTCGCAGATGGTCTGCACGCGGGTCCAGCCCGGCTCGACCGAGCCGAACAGCTTCCAGGCCATGTCGGCCACCTGATCGGCCGGGCAGTACCGGCTGGGGAGCGCGTACACGAACGCCTCGTTGGGCAGCTCGTGCGCGGGCACCTCCCCCGCCGTGGGATCGAACGGGTCGAGCTCGCCGTCCAGCTCGACGATCGCGTCGTAGGCGAGCCGCGAGCGGCCGCGGGACAACGTCAGCCGGCGGCACCGGTTGCCATAGCCGTCGACGTAGGCCGCGAGCTCTACCTCCGGCTCGGCCGACCACTGCGCGGACACCAGCGAGAAGTCGCCGTCCGGACGGGGTTCGACCTGGAGGATCGCGTGGGTGTCGTTCTCGACGGTGTGAACGAACTCGCAGCCAACCCGGACTCGCACCGCATCACCCTCGACGGCTGACGTGTCGCGCGCCGTTCGCTGGTGTGAACGCCATGTAAACCGTGGCGTTCGAAACCCTCGCGAAACACGCGCACGATAGATCGAAGGTGTGGGTGACCTGTTCGATGCGTACGAGCTCGATGACGCGTCGTGGGACGAGATGTTCCAGAGCGAGGGGATGCCCCGCCGCCACTACGGCGCCCTCTACGACGTGCTCGGCACGCTGAGCACGAGCGACTACCGCGATCGCTGCATCGCGCGTGACCGCAGCTTCCGCGAGCAGGGCATCACGTTCTCGCTCTCCGGCGAGGAGCGGCCGTTCCCCCTGGACCTCGTCCCGCGCGTGATCGCGGCCGACGAGTGGGAGGTCATCGAGGCCGGCGTGACCCAGCGGGTCCGCGCGCTCGAGCGGTTCCTCGCCGACCTCTACGGCCCGGGCACGATCCTCGACGAGCAGATCCTCCCGCGGTCGCTCATCCTCTCCTCGACCCACTTCCACCGTGAGGTCGCGGGCCTGGAGCCGCCGAACGGCGTGCGCATCCACGTGTCGGGCGTCGACCTCGTGCGCGCCGCCGACGGCCGCTACTACGTGCTGGAGGACAACCTCCGCACGCCGTCGGGCATCAGCTACGTCATCGAGAACCGTCGCGCCATGACCCACGTGTTCCCGGAGCTGTTCGGGGCGCAGCGGGTGCGGCCGGTCGCCGACTACCCCGCGCACCTCCTCGAAGCGCTCCGGGCCGCCGCTCCGTCGGGACGCCGCGACCCGACCGTGATCGTGCTCACGCCCGGAGTGCACAACGCCGCCTACTTCGAGCACGCCTTCCTGGCCCGGCAGATGGGCGTCGCTCTCGTGGAGGGCCGCGACCTCGTCTGTCGCGACTCGACGATCTACATGCGCACCACGTCGGGCGAGCAGCGCGTCGACGTCGTCTACCGCCGCGTCGACGACGAGTACCTCGACCCGCTGCACTTCCGTCCCGAGTCGGTCCTCGGCTGCCCGGGCATCGTCAACGCCGCCCGCGAGCGCAACGTGACGATCGCCAACGCCATCGGCAACGGCGTCGCCGACGACAAGGCCTTCTATCCCTACGTCCCCGACCTGATCCGCTACTACCTCAACGAGGAGCCGATCCTCGCCACCGTCGAGACCCTCCACTGCGAGGATCCCGAGATCCGCAGCGACGTGCTGTCCCGACTGGACCAGCTCGTGCTGAAGCCCACCGACGGCTCGGGCGGCTACGGCATCGTGATCGGCCCGACCGCGTCCGACCAGCAGCTCGTCCAGCTGCGCGACGAGATCCTCGCCAACCCGCGCCGCTGGATCGCCCAGGACATCGTGCAGCTGTCGACGTCGCCGACCCACACCGGCGAGCGCTTCGCACCGCGACACGTCGACCTCCGACCGTTCGCCGTGAACGACGGCAACGGGATCTGGGTCGCGCCCGGGGGCCTCACGCGCGTCGCCCTGCCGGCAGGCAGCCTGGTCGTGAACTCCAGCCAGGGCGGCGGGTCGAAGGACACGTGGGTGCTCACGCCGTCGGGCGAAGCGCTCGAGCGCATGGTGGCGGCCGGCGCCCGCCAGCCCGGTGCCGTGTGGGCCCGCCCGCCGGACCAGCGCCCGGGCACCACGCCCGGCGCGCAGCAGGCGCAGCAGCAGCAGCAGACGGCGACGCCGT